>JBBSKK010000178.1:0-6549 GCA_038256395.1 Cytophagales bacterium
AGCCAATCTGAGTTTCCAGGAATTCTTTATCTATGGCTGCTACGGATTGAGCGGGACGTACATTCTGCTGACCGTATTATCTTATGGATCTTTTCGGAGGAAATACCGGCAAGGCCAACCCGGCTTTGAACAGGCGGTACCCGCCTAAGCCACCAATTCGTCCGGGTGTTTCAGGAGCAAAACCGCTTTTCTGCGTCGTCGCGAGGGTGCTATCCGGGTGCCGTCCATCAGTTCCACGCTGCCGTCCCGTCGGATATTTTCGATAAAATCCAGATTGACTACATCGCCGCGCGTCAGTCGCAGAAAGCCGAAGGACAGCAACCGCTCTTCGATAATCTTCAGCGTAATGGAAACAAGCAGCTTATCGCCATTCTCTTTATGGATGAGGGTGTAGTTGCGGTCGGCTTGCAGGCGCACGATGCGCTGCGGATGGAGGCTCTTGCGAGCACCAACAGAAACCTGATTTAGTGAATTTTGCATAACGTTCGGGCTTTTGAGGGTGAAAAAAGGCGTGGATGTACGCCGATTCAAAAGTCCGAAGCCCCCGCCGGAGCGTCACGGGTGATTTGGCCGTTTTTGGTAGGGTATTTTTCTGGGGAAAAAAAGGGTGTTTTTCCCGTAGGGTGGTTGAGGCAGGTTGCCTAGATTTGCGGTATGTTTAATTTAAATCTTATGACTTATGCTACTGATTGAAACAAAAGCACTCGATAAACTGAAACAAGAAAGCAATTTCGTCAAAAAGTTTTTGGAAAGTGGACCAATCTCCAGAGCTGTTTTCGATGAATTTGAAAAAAAGTTCGCTAAACGAATGGATGTATGCGGACGTGGCTCGGACAAGCCCCGCCAGTATTTTAAAAAAACGACCATTGAAGCAGTGCGGTCGGCCCAAGGCGTTTATAAAGTGGCGTTCGTCTTTTTACACAAGGAGGTGAATCCCGGCGAGAGGGCGCTTTCAGTAGCCATAGTCGGATTGGCTAGAAACGGCTCATATATCTTCAACAAGATATTCGAATCTGTCGATACGATGGGGAACGAACAGTCCATCAAGAAAAGCCTACTTGAAAAGGGCATTAAGGCTTATGCCAAGCGTATGAAGGATGACAAACTCGATTACTACCCCTGCCGGGATCAGGGCGTATCTCATGATAACGGACTTATAGGCAACTGGCTCCGTACCGTGGGTAATGATGTGGAAGTGTGCTGTGGGGTTGATGTCACGGAACTCCAAAACGTAATGCTCTTAGATCACGCCCATGAAGCATCGGGTAATACTCAAGATGACGAGTACGCCTATGACAAAGGAACTGGATGTTGCGCTTGATAATTTCAAGAGTATGTACCATGTCTTTCAGTCACTCTTCATTGTAACTATATTCTCGACAACAATTTATGGTGTGAGCCATAGTCGAAGAATAACTGGCCCATTTCGTTGGATACATTTTCAATTATTGCTGACATCAGCAAGTGAACTTTACGGATACTACTCCATCTGGATATTGAAAAAGGTAGCTTTTCCGATGTTCCATTTTCTCAATCCAATTGAGTACATTTTGTATGCCCTCTTTTTTTTTGAACTAACCCAAAAGTCTTTTACCAAAAAATTTATTCTGACGACCATAGGAATACTAACTTTATTTTCAATCAGCAACACGCTCTGGCTGCAACCCTTGGCGGAGGATAACTCCAACGCTTACCTGGCTGGGGCGGCATTCATGATAGTTTACTCCCTTTTATACTTCTTAGAACTTTACCAGCGAGAGGATTTCTTTGTTCCTATTGTAAAAATGCCTGACTTCTGGATCGTGACCGGAATCTTTTTTCTCTACGCCGGGTCATTTTTTGTGATGGGGTTCATTAAGATAATCTCGGCCATCGAACCGGAAACTGCGCCTAAACTCTACATCATCAACCTATTCCTCAATATCTTGCTCTATGCTTTGGTCTTTTACGGGTTTCGATGCGCTACACGAGTGAAGACATAGTTGTCGTTGTCATTGCCGGAACACTCTTGTTCCTGTTGTTGGCGGGGTTTATCCTTGCCTTTCTTTTTCTTTCCGAAAAACGCCGCCGGGCGCACCAGCGCAAACTTCTGGAAGTAGAACAGACCTACCAGAGAGAACTCCTCCAGGCCCAAATCGAAGTCCAGGAGCAAACCCTCCAACACATTTCGCAGGAACTCCACGACAACATCGGGCAAATCCTCTCGCTGGTCAAGATCAATTTGACCCAGGTCGATGTCCGGGAAGAGGAAAAGGCGCGGGAGAAAATAGGGACGACCCGCAGCTTGGTGGTCAAGGCGCTGGAAGACCTGCGCAGCCTCTCCAAAACCCTGAACGCCGACTACGTACTGCGTTCCCAGCTTTCGGAAGCGCTGCGCTTCGAACTCGACTACATCCGGCAAGTCTGTGGGTGTGAAACGGCGCTTACCGTGACGGGAATCGAACGCGTCCTGACGCCCCAGCAGCAAATCGTCGTTTTTCGCATCGCGCAGGAAGCCCTCAACAACGCGGTGAAGTACGCTGCTCCACGGAATATCCGGGTGGAGCTTGCCTACGGAGAAAGCTCGTTTCGTCTGCAAGTCAAAGACGATGGGACTGGTTTCGACACCGAATCGGCCACTTCCAGCGGCGTGTACGAAAAGGGTTCGGGCCTGGCCAATATGAAGACCCGAGCCGCCATGATCGGGGCCAAATACTCTCTGCAAAGTCTGCCGGGCTTGGGAACATCGGTGAAGGTAGAATTGTGAGGTATTTTTTGTACAAATAATCTTGTACATTGTTCCCCGATTCGGCCCATCCTCAACGTTTCCCTCCCAGTATGAATCCCGTCACCATTGCCCTCGTGGACGACCATCGTCTGCTCCGCCACGCGCTGTGCGAAGTCATTGAAAAACACGCCGCCTTCCGGGTCGTCCTCGAAGCCGACCACGGCCGCGACCTCATCGACCGACTTCCCAGCCTGCCCCAATTTCCCGACCTCGTGCTGCTGGATATCAATATGCCCCACATGAATGGCTACGACACCGCCCTGTGGCTGAAAAATAATCATCCCAAAGTGAAAGTCATGGCCCTGACGATGTACGACAACGAGGCGGCCATCCTCCGTATGCTGAAAAACGGGGCGCGGGGCTATGTGCTGAAAGACGCTGAGCAGGAGCAACTCTACGAGGCCATCGAACGGATAAATGCCACTGGATTTTACTACTCGGATTTGGTTGTGGGCACCTTGTCCAATACTCTGCTACACACGCCCAACGGTACCTATCAACACCCGACGGGTTTGATTACGGAGCGGGAAATGGAATTTATCCAATGGGCCTGTACCGAAATGACTTACAAGGAAATCGCCCAAGAAATGTGTCTCAGCCCCCGCACAATCGATGGGTACCGGGAGGCACTTTTTGAAAAGCTGAATGTCAGAAGTCGCGTGGGTTTGGTACTGTACGCCCTACGCAACGGACTGCTGGACGGTTAATTTCCAAACCACCGCCCGACATTCTCCTCCGCATAGCCCAAACTCGACGTCATCCCTTTGCCGCCAATGCCGGTCACGATGTGCAGCCGGGGCGCGACTTCGTGTTCAAAAATTTCGTCGGGATGCTGAGCGTAGTAGCCCGCCCAGCTACGGGCGATGCCGCGCACCGGGAAGTTGACGATGAGCTCGGCTTCTTTCAGCATGAGTTCGTTGATGAAATCCTTGAGGTCAAAGCCCAGTTCACCCACTTTCGGAGCCGGGGCGTACTCATGGGAATCGCCGACAATGATCGAACCATCGGCGGCTTGTTTGAAGAGAAGATGGATGCCCCATTTTTTCAACTCGGCGTAGTGCGGCGGCACGGTCAACGCCGCGAAAGACGGACATTCTTCAAAAGCTTCGTAGCGGCGCAGCGTCAACCCGGTCAGGACGTTTTCAGCCATTTGTATTTGGGGCAAAGGCTGGGTTTGCAGCATTTGCAATTTGCTCACCACCAAGCCGCTTTGGGCGAATATTTCAGGAAATAATAAACTGAATTCGCTGCCGCTGCACACCACTACCCGCTCGGCTTGCAATATTTCCCCCCTGGCGGTTTTTATTTCAATTAAATCGCCTTTGGGTTCGCAGTCCAGCACGGCGGAGTCGGGTCGGTAGTCGATGCCGTATTTTTGGACGCCATATTGGATGAGCCGATGCACCATTTTATCCGGTTCCACGCTCAGGTCATCGGGAAAGAAAATGCTGCCTTTGACGTAGGAATCGCTCAAATAGGGGAAACGCGCCAGCGTTTTTTCCGCCGAGAGTAGTTCGTTGGGAAAATCTTTTTTGCCAAAAATCTCCGCCGATTCCTGCGCAATCTGCCATTCTTCGGCGTCGGAGGCCACATAGACCGAACCCGCCGCCCGCACCGTAATGTCCACTTCTTGCTGGATTTCCCTGTAAAGCGGCACGCTGCGTCGCCCGTAGCCGTGCCATCTTCCTGATAAACCCGACGGTACCACCTGCCCGAAATTGCGCACCGTTGCGCCCTGTGGCCGATTGTCTTTTTCCAACAAAACCACCCGCTTGCCCAGGCGAGCGGCCATCAGAGCGTGGGAAGTTCCCAGAATTCCGCCACCGACTACAATCAAATCGAAAGGTTTCATCTAGCTATTTTCTTCTTCGATGATCGAAATGACTTGCCGCAAAGAACCGATCAATCTGGTCGGATTGTGCGGAGCCAGTTGCTCGGCGGAATGCGTCCCGTTGGTCACGGCCAGACTCATGCGGCAACCCGCAGCAAAGCCCGACTGAATGTCGGAGGGCGTGTCGCCGACATTGATAACTGCTTTTGGGTCATCGACGCCCAGCAACCGCATGGCTTTTTCGATCATTAGGGGCGCGGGGCGACCCTTCTCCACTTCGTCACTCGTGATGGATGCCTGGATAACCGTCGAAGCATTGCCGACTCGCTGCTCGTCGAGTCCTTCCAGCCAGCCTAGTTTGCCCAAAATAATGTCACAGACTTTCCGGTAAAATCCCGTTGTGAGCGCAATCTGAATGTTGTTTTTATGTAAAAAATCAAACAATTCCAGGCAGCCCTCGGTGGGCGCGAGGTCGTGAGTGAGGTAGTGGTTTTCCAGTACTTCGGTAAAAACCTTGTACGATTTGTCCACCCGCATCTGCCATTCGGGATGGGTACGGCTGCCGAGTATTTCTTGCCAAAGGGTTTGGAAAACAAAATACTTGTGCAAGCCCTGCATGGCCAGGATGCGCTCGTCGCTAACGGTCAGGCCGGTTTTTCGGGCGGCTTCGGCGAAGCAGGCTTCCACTTCGTGCTGGTCGGTGACGGTGGTACCGGCCATGTCGAGGGTGACGAGGTTAATCATTGGGGAGTGTTGGAGTAGGAGAGTTATTTGCGACGGTAAATGTAGGGGGTGGGGCTTGGGGAATCTGGTTCATTGCGTAAACTTATTGTTAAGTTTTGCCCCGTTCAATAGACGCTACCTGAATTTGTACCGCCCGACCAGGGGATAATGATCGGAATAGGGAACCTGATTCAGGGTTTCAAAACCAACGAGTTCCAGCTTTTTTTCGTCGTAAAACTGATTGTCGATCCTGATAAAATACGGAAGGTGGTTGTAGGTGAAGCCAAAGCCGCTGCCTTTTTCTTCAAATGCGTTAGCGAGTTGGGTTTTCAATCGCCCATAAACGTAGCTGTATGGCGTTTCGTTAAAATCCCCGCAGGCAATGGTTGGGTGCGGGGAATCTTCGATCCACCTTTTCAAAACTTCTATTTGCTCCCCTCTCTCTACAAAACCTTTCCTCAATTGTTTGAAGGCGTACTTGGCTTCGTGCCTGGATTCGACCAACCCATCTTTATTGACTATTGCCGATAAATTGAGGGTCATCGAGTAAAGATGAAGGTCGATTACCCTTATCGTGTCGCCCTGCCACGCGATGTCTGCCTGTAAAAGACCGTTTTGTCCGCCAAAAAGTGTGTCTCGGACGTTCACAATAGGAAACTTTGAAAATAGGGCCAGTCCTAACCGGTAGGGCGAACCGTCCCGGTAGTCGTTGATTTGGAAGGTTTCGTACTGGTAACCAGCCTTTTTGAGCAATCCCCGAAAGTCGAGATCGGGGGTGGCGTCGTAATGGTAAAACTCTTGTAAGCAAAGTACATCGGCCTCCTGACTGCGAAGCCATCGCCTGAAAGCGTAGATAACCGTAGTATCGTTCCGGTCTCGATAGTTGAACATATCGAAGCGAAAGACATTGTAATTCAATACGCTGAGTCGATTGTCGGAGGTTGAGCTTACCTCCGCCGTCTTCTCTTTGAGCAAGAAATCAAATTGCACCGTTCTGGCCCAAAATGGATAAGAAAGGCCTACCATGAGGAGTGGTAAGAAGGTACGCTTAGGAGAAACTAATAGCAACATCAACAGCAGGCCGACGTGAAAAAGCATCAATACGGGTATTGCCATCATCCAAAAGCCCGCAATCCAGTGCGAACTCGGCGTCCAGAAGGCCAAAGCGTAGGCCACCAGAGTAACGGCTACCAGTATTTTATAAATGAACCAAAGGAAATTAGACCCG
>JBBSKK010000179.1:0-6535 GCA_038256395.1 Cytophagales bacterium
CAAGAACTTCATCGTCGGTGCCACTGCGCTGGAGCGCTGGGGCGAGTTGGCCGAGATTCAGGGCGTAGGGTTATTCCTGGCGAGCGACGCGGCCAATTATATGGTCGGGTCGATCATCACCGTGGATGGCGGGTGGACGGCGCGGTAGGTGAACGACGGTTAAAACGAAGCCAGCCCCTTTGTCAAACCACCCCAAAGCGTTAGATTTGTATTTACACGGGAAATTTTTTCCACTTCCAATCTGTAAAGCAAATCCTCTTTGGCAAAGTCCGCAAAACGCAGGGAAACGCCCCTCAACAAGCAATACAACCAAATTAAGGCCAAGTACCCCGGCGCGCTGCTCCTGTTCCGGGTCGGTGATTTTTACGAAACCTTCGGCGAGGACGCCATTCGGGCGTCCAAAATCCTGGGCATCGTCCTCACGCGCCGCAACAACGGCGGGGCGCAGGAAGAACTGGCGGGTTTTCCGCACCATTCGCTGGATACGTATTTGCCCAAACTGGTGCGGGCGGGCGAGCGCGTCGCCATCTGCGACCAGCTCGAAAACCCCGCCGAGGCTAAGGGTATCGTCAAGCGCGGCGTCACCGAACTGGTGACGCCCGGCGTGTCGTTCAACGACAACGTGCTGGACGTGCGGCGCAATAACTACCTGGCAGCGGTGCATTTCGGTAAGAATGACCAGCTCGGGCTTTCACTGCTGGACATTTCGACGGGCGAGTTTCTGGTGGCGCAGGGCAACGTGGGCTACGTGGATAAGATGCTGCAAAGTTTCTCGCCCGCGGAGGTTTTATTTTGCAAAAAAAACAAGAAAGAATTCATCGACCTCTTCGGCGACAAGTTCCACACCTTTACGCTGGAAGACTGGTGCTTTGGCGATGATTTTGCCTTTGAAAAACTCACAACGCACTTCCGTACGACGACGCTAAAAGGCTATGGCGTCGAGCTGCTGCCGCTGGGCGTGGTGGCGGCGGGCGTCGTCATTCACTACCTGCTCGAAACCGAGCACAAGGAAATCGGCCACGTGAGCCGCATCACGCGGCTGGAAGAGGACAAGTACGTCTGGCTCGACCGCTTTACGATTCGCAACCTCGAACTCATTTTTCCGCAGCAGGAAGGCGGCGTACCGCTGATTCAAATCTTGGACTATACCGTGACACCGATGGGTGCACGGCTGCTGCGCAAGTGGGTGGTGCTGCCGCTTAAAGAAAAAACGCCCATCGAGGAGCGGCTCGATACGGTGGAACTACTGCTCAAACAGGAGGATTTACATGAGCAACTCCTGAATCACCTTAAACAAATTGGCGACCTCGAACGCCTTATTTCCAAGGTAGCCGTGCGGCGCATCAGTCCGCGCGAACTGGGGCAGTTGAAGAAGTCTTTATTACAAATTGCGCCCATCAAGGAAATGCTGGGCAGCCGGAACATTGCGCAACCCAGCGCGGTGGAGGAAGGCGAGGCCAAGCCCAGGAAATCGTCCAGTGTGCTGCGGAAGTACGCCGACCAGTTGAATCCCTGCGATTTTTTGTTGGAGAAAATCGAAACCGAACTCCGCGAGGATGCGCCCATCTTGAGTTCGCAGGGCGGCATGATTAAAAGCGGGGTCGATCCCGAACTCGACGAACTACACGGCATTGCTTTTTCGGGCAAAGACTACTTGCTCAAAGTCCAGAAGCGGGAAATCGAGCGGACGGGCATTTCTTCGTTGAAAGTAGCTTTCAACAAAGTATTTGGCTACTACCTGGAAGTGAGCAACGCCCACAAAAGCAAAGTGCCGCCCGAGTGGATTCGCAAGCAGACGCTGGTCAACGCCGAGCGCTACATCACGCCCGAACTTAAAGAATACGAGGAAAAAATCCTCAACGCCGAGGATCGGATTTTTGCCATCGAGTCGCGGATTTTCAACGACCTCGTCACCGCTACCGTCGAGTATGTCGCCGCCATACAGCAGAACGCCCGCATCGTGTCGGTGCTGGACGCGTTGGGTTCATTCGCCACCGTGGCGCGGAAGAACAATTACGTGAAGCCCGTCATCACCGAAAGCAAGGAACTCGACATCAAGGACGGTCGCCACGCGGTGATCGAGCAGCAACTACCGCTGGGCGAAAGCTACGTACCGAACGACCTTTTCCTGGACGACGAAACCCAGCAGATCATTATCATCACCGGCCCGAACATGGCGGGCAAGTCGGCGCTGCTGCGACAAACGGCGCTCATCGTGCTGATGGCGCAGATGGGGAGCTTCGTACCCGCCGGCGCGGCCAGCATCGGTCTGGTGGATAAGGTATTTACCCGCGTCGGGGCCAGCGACAACCTGAGCCGGGGCGAGAGTACGTTCATGGTCGAGATGACCGAAACGGCCAGTATCCTCAACAATCTCAGCGACCGCAGCCTGGTGTTGATGGACGAGATCGGGCGTGGCACGAGTACCTACGATGGCGTGTCCATTGCCTGGGCCATTGCAGAGTACTTGCATACCCACCCGAATTTTAAAGCCAAAACGCTCTTCGCCACGCACTACCACGAGCTAAACCAGCTATCGGAAGATTTTCCCCGCATCAAGAATTTCAACGTGGCGGTGAAGGAAGTGGATAACAAAATCATTTTCCTGCGTAAGCTCAAACCCGGCGGCAGCGCCCATAGTTTCGGCATCCACGTGGCCCAAATCGCCGGAATGCCGCAACTGATCGTTCTCCGCGCCAGCGAGATCATGCAGCACCTGGAAAAAGATCACCTCAGCGAAAAGCGCGACCAGAAGGTTAAGGAGATGCCGAAGAACAATTTTCAACTCAGTATTTTCGAGCCCAACGACCCGCGCACCGAGGAGTTGAAGGAAAAGCTGTCGCTGCTGGATATAAACACGCTCTCGCCCATCGAGGCGCTGTTGAAACTGAATGAGTTGAAGCGGCTGGTGGAGTAGTGTGGTACGGGCGTCCCGCCCGTTGTTGGAAAGCGTTTCTTTTGACAAGCAAAAACGGGCGGGACGCCCGTACCACATGAAAAATTACAAGCCGGAGTACCGTCGACAATTGCCTCATTTCCAGCCAGCGGGCGTTACTTTTTTTATTACGGGAAGACTTTATGGAAGTCTTCCGCAGGAAGCTCTGAAAAAACTAAAGGAAGAAAAAGAGACCGCTCACAACCGAATTAAGCGAGAATGTGAAGACGAAGCCACGCGCGAGGAAGAAATTCGCAAACTGCACAAAAGGCACTTTGCAAAGTGGGATCAATACCTCGACGCATACACTAACGAACCTCAATGGTTAACAAATCCAGCGGTGGCTTTGATTGTAAAGAACGCTTTTCACTACTTCGATAAGAAATCGTACGACTTAGTGGCCTATTGCGTGATGCCTAATCATTTTCACCTAGTCATAGACACGTCCGACGAAATCCGCTACACGAAGCCTTTGTACGCTATCCTACACAGTATCAAAAGTTATTCGGCCCACGAAGCAAACAAAGTTCTCAACCGAACTGGTATATTTTGGCAAGAGGAAAGCTACGATCACATAATCCGTGATGCACGTGAATTCAATAATACGATTGCCTATACTTTGGAAAATCCAGTTAAGGCGGGGTTAGCGGAAGATTGGGAGCAGTTCCCTTATTCGTTTGTAAATGATGCTTTTCTGTAAAATAAATGATCACCCAAAACGGGCGAGACGCCCGTACCACTTATCCCTTTACCATCCCTTCAAAAACCCGCTTCTGCTCCATCAGTGCGGCCACTTTGTCCTTGGGGTCGGTGCGGCATTCGAGCAGAATCCAGCCTTTGTAGTCGATGTCCTTAAAGAGGTTCATTAGCTTTTGGTAGGGATAGTCAGAAGAGTCCAGTTCGCGGACGTGGACGGTATCGCCGAAGCGATCTCTCACGAGATTGAAGTTGTACTCCAGGCCCTGTCCAATCAAATCTTCCTGGTTGCAGTTCCAGCAGACGTAGGAATTACGGCTCTCGCAGTTGTCCATGATCGTCTTGATGTTGGGCAATTCCTGGGTGCCGTTGCCGTGGACTTCCAGCCGAATTTTTTGTCCGAAGTCAGCGGCGTATTTACCCAATTCGCTCAATGACTGGCCGATTTGTTCCAGCGTTTTTTCGTGCGGTACGTCTTTATGGAATTGGTTGGGCTTCACCTTTACGCCCGTGCCGCCGATGTCGGCGCTCAGTTTGATGAATTCTTTGGTACGATCCATGTTGGCTTTCAGCTTGGCTGGGTCGGGCGAGTCATACTGCTCGTTGGTACCCATGCCAACGATTTTAACCGGACTATCGGCAAACATTTTCTTGACTTCCATCCGCCGGGCCGCCGAGATGTCGGGCATCACCTTGTGGGCGTGGTCCACGCGCAGCTCCACGCCGCCGATGCCCGTTTTGGTGCAGTTTTCGATGATCGTGGGGACGTCCCAGTCCTTGGCCCAGAGGTAGGTGACCAGGCCGAGCTTCATTTTTGATTTTTTCAAAAACTCTGCTTCGGCGAAAGACAGGCCGGGCAGCAGCGAAGCAACCGCCAGCATTGACAGGTCTTGGAGGAATTCTTTGCGGGTTGTATGTTTCATTAAATAAAGGATTTGCGCTTTGTTCAACGGAGATTGTTTAAAGTAGGACGTAAATTGTTCGCCATCTACCTTACAACGGTATCAAAAGACAAAATCAGCCATGTACTACCCAAAAAAAACGCTGACACCCTTTTGAATGTCGTCAGCGTTAGAATAAGGCAGGATTAGAACAGAATCAAGCCGCAAAAACCCGGTCCATTCTTCGACTAACCTCGGCCAGCCGCTCCCGGTCGCCGCCGCTTACTTCGGCGGAGGCCCAGCCCGAGTAGCCGATTTTAGCCAAGGCTTGGTTCACGGCGGGCCAGTTGCAGTCGCCTTCCATGATCTCGACCTGAAAACCCTTCCAGATACCCTCGTCGGATTGCTTCTTGCGGCTGTATTCCTTGATGTCGAGCTTCATGATGCGGTCGCCAAGTGCTTCGATCCAATGCTCGGGCCAGCCGTAGCGGACAATATTGCCGACGTCGAAGTACCAACCCAGCAGCGGGTGGTCTATTTCGTCCACGTAGCGGGCCGCTTCCAACGGACTGAGCAGGAAGTTGTTCCAGACATTTTCCAGCGCGATTTTTACGCCCGTTTTTTCGGCCGTGGGTAGCAGTTTACGGATTTCGGCTTGTGAGCGTTCGTAGGCATCCTTATAGCTGATGTCGGCATTGACTACCCCCGGAACCAACAGCACCGTAGTGCCGCCGTACATCTTGCAATCGTTCAGGGCCGTTTTCATGGATTCCACGCAGGTGGCCCGCACCTTGGGGTCGGCGGAGGAGAGCGGCGATTTCCAATGTGCCGAGTTGACCACGCCGGGTAGTTCCAGGCCCGTTTTGTCGCGGGCGGCCAGGATTTCCTTGTGGTCGAGGTCATGGGGCGAATCCAGCTCCACGCCATCGTAACCCAGTTCTTTGAGCATTTTGAACTTGTCCATAATGGACATATCGCCCTTCACCATGCCCCATTTCAGGCTTTTCTTGACCATCGGGCGGGCAGGTAACGTGGCCGCTTGCGCCACGCCCGCACGAGCCACGCCCGACCATCCCAGCGTGACCGCCGAAGCCGCCAACGCGCTATTTTTCAAAAAATCTCTTCGTTCCATGTGGCTATCGACTAACGGCCATCGGCTGTCAGCTTTCTTTATTTATGTAAAAAAATACAGTACGTAATGTTAGAACTGTGGCTACGACGAAAAGCCGACTGCCGAAAGCCGTTTGCCCTAACTAAACGGCGTGATACCCGGCATGGCTACCAGCGCCTCCGGTGGCGTCATCGCGAAACTGTTGACTTCACCGGCCAGGTCTTCGGTGGAATTCATAGCGTCGTCCCAGGTGATCGTCTTGCCGGTGTAGGCCGCCATGCGGCCCATGATGGCCAGCATCGTGCTTTGCGACATCCATTCGCCGTTGTTGATGGGTTTGCTGTTGCGGATGGAGGCGAACAGCTCGTCGTGTTCCGTTTGGTACATATCGTTTTGCTTGCCCGTGTACTTCCAGGGATTGGCCCCGGTGATTTCGTGGACGTTGCGCGAGCAATCGACCATCGCCTTGCCTTTGGTGCCAAAACTTTCCACGGCATAACTACGCGCGGTGTTGATCTGCTGGCGCGACATGTGGAAGCCCTTCGCACCGTTGGGATATTCGTAGGTAATGGCGAAGTGATCGTAAATGTTGCCGAATAATGGATCTACACGCACCTGCCGTCCGCCCGTGCCGACGGCGCTGATGGGTATTGCGTCACCAAATGCCCACGACATCATGTCGATGCTGTGCACCGCCTGCTCCACAATGTGGTCGCCGGCCAGCCAGGTGTAGTAAGTCCAGTTGCGAAGGACGTACTCCATGTCCGTCCAGCCCGGTTGGCGGGGGAACGACCAAAGGTTTTCGGTGTTGTAGGTGTTGTAAACCGCCATGACGTCGCCGATGGCACCGTCGTTGATTTTGTCAAAAGCCGCCCGCTTGGGTTCGTGAAAACGCCAGCACAGGCCAGATAC
>JBBSKK010000180.1:0-6528 GCA_038256395.1 Cytophagales bacterium
ATCTTCAACAGCACCCAGGGGGGGCAGGTAGAAGCGGCGCGTAACTTCCAACTGGTCGGGCAGGAGCGCCATGACTTTGGCCGGCCGCACGACGAGGGCTATCCGATTAGAGGTCTGCACAAAAACGAGATGCTGTACCTCAAAAACTACGAGAACGACCGCTGGCCGGCCTGCAATCCCGAAACGGGTTACCTCAACTGCGACGGCGGGGCCACCAAAACGCTCATCCTCAACAACCGCCGCAACGGCGTGGACAAAACCTACTGGCAAATGAGCTTCGGCAAACGCCCCGCCGAAGAATTGTTCGACTTAAAAAAAGATCCCGACTGCGTCAACAATCTGGCGGATCTGCCCAAGTACCAGGCCATCAAGCAGGCGATGGAAAAGGAAATGGAGGCCAAGCTGCTCGCCCAGGGCGATTTACGGATGCAGGGCTACGGGCATCTGTACGAGCAGTACCCGTTTAGTTCGGACGGTAACGGCTTTTACGAGCGCTGGCAAAAAGGCGAGAAAATCCCGACGGGTTGGGTGAACGACAGCGATTACGAGAAGGGAAAAATAGAAGACTGAAAAAATGAAAACTCTACCCTATGGAAAACCGAGTCACGACCTGGGTTTTGCTCGGTAACCGGGAGAAAATGATCGTTCTTGACTTTGTATTGTGCCAATATAAATTTACAGTTATGCCACTCAAACTCTGCGTTATCGTTCTCTCCTTGCTTTTTTACTCCACCGTCCAACGGGAATTGCCCCCTAAGTCCGTTCTAACAAAAGCCACCGCTAAACCAAGTACCGCCAAGCCCAACATCATCCTCATTATGGTGGACGATATGGGTTGGAGCGACATCGGCTGCTACGGCGGTGAAATCCCGACACCTAACATCGACCGCCTGGCCAAAGGCGGGTTGCGCTTCAAGCGGTTTTATAACACGGGCCGTTGCTGCCCTACGCGGGCGAGCCTGCTCACTGGGAACACCAGGACTACTGCGCCGTTCGCAAAGGCGATTACAAGATGGTCAAGAAAATCGAAGACCCCGCTTGGCAACTCTTCGACCTGAAAAACGACCGCACCGAGCGCAACGACATCGCAGCCCAGAATCGCAGCCTAGTCAGGGCAATGAATCGGAAGTGGCTTGATTGGGCCAATAGCCACCAGGTTTTTCCGAAGGAGTTGGATTAAGGCGATTGTAGTCAAATTGGCGTAAATTGCTCCCTTCAAATTATTCAGACAGCATTCGCCATGATTAAGTCGATCGAAATATCTAACTTTTATAGTTTTGATTCGTGCGTCATTCACCTGCATCCCGAAACGAATATCCTCATCGGGATCAACGGTTCGGGAAAATCAAATTTCCTGAAAGCCATCAAATTATTGCGGGAGGGTGTGGCGGGCGTCGGTCTCAGAAAACACATTCTCGACAATCTGGGCGGAATCGACAACTTTTTATATAAAGGAAATTCGAAAGATTCAAACGTGCAAACGAGTACGATTCGCTACACTTTTGACGGGCCTAAGATATGCAAAGAGGATGACGGATTCAATTTTACAGACGATATAATTTATGAGATAAATATCGTGAAATTACCTAGTCTGTCGAATTACTATATTCAAGAAAATATCAGAAATTCCAGAGGATTTGTCTACTTAGATTTTGATAATGGAACTGGGAATCTTACCGAAAAACTGGAAGATAGTAATTATAAGACTAGACTAATAAAATACGATAGTTTTGACTCTCAGGAACTTGTTTTAAAAGAAATAAACGACCCTGACCGTTACTATGCACTAACTACTTTAAAAAAAGCAATTCGGGATATTGTTGTCTATGATTACTTCGATACAACCCCAAAAAGTGCTATCCGCAGACCCGTACTACCTACTTCCGAAAAACGCCTAGCTTCCGATGGTGCTAATTTGCCCCAAATACTGAATACTATCAAAATAAACAATAAGCCATACTATCGGAAAATTGCCGATATGCTCAATGAAGTCAATGTTAATTTTACAGGATTTGATTTTAACTTCATTGGGGGGAATATCGAGTTAATGATTGAGGAAGATAAGTTGGATAGCGCGGTTCACGTGTCCAACATCTCCGACGGAACCCTACGTTATCTTTGCTTACTGGCTATTTTATACAATCCCGACCGGGGGCGATTAATCTGTATTGACGAACCCGAAGTAGGGCTGCATCCCGATATGATTTCGAGCATTGCGAATGCGGTCAAGGAGGCGTCTGAGTCCTCCACGATCATTATTTCCACCCATTCGGAAAACTTTCTCAACTATTTTGAAATCGAAAACGTGCTGGTGTTTGAGAAAAATGAGGATAACGCCACTATCGTAAATACCTTCACGAAGGAGGTTTTTGAAGGCTGGTACGAGAAATTTGCGCCAGGGCAAATGTGGAGACAGGGAGATTTGGGAGGAGTGCGGTATGGCAGCTAAAAAAACCATTCTGTTTATAGAAGGCGAACCCAACAGTCCAAACGGAGATTTGCGTCAGGGTCTTGCGAAGTTATTAGAGAAAAAGCTGAAAGGCAGCCTTCCAAAGATGATATTAGGAGGAGGAAAAACCCAGACCATCGATAAGTTTTTGAACAACAAATTACAAGCCGACAAATGTCTTCTGCTAGTTGATTTGGATGGTTCAGAGTCATTTCGGGGAATGGATTTGAAACAGCACAAACTGGAATCAGAAGCTGAGAAGGTTTTTTACATGATTCAGGAAATGGAGGCTTGGTTCTTATCTCAGCCCGAGATTCTAGATCAATTTTTTGGATTAGATAGGAGTGGAAAAGCTGTTTCAGAAAAGATATCCAGAAGAAAGTCACACGAAATACCTAATCCTAAGGAAGAACTGATCAAGATAACACAAAATCCGCGCGAAGGCGGAAGGGGGAAGTACAAAATCATCAAACCTGCTGTCGAGTTGTTGAAATTGCTGGATGCTGATAAATTGATGGACGATTCAGCAGATTTTAAAAAGATGGTAAAACGGATCGAAGCATGAAATTACTACCTGAGCATCAATACACCATCGGCATCGACTACGGCACGGATTCTGTCCGGGCGCTGGTGGTCGATACCCGTACCGGCGAGAACGTCGGCACCGCTGTGCATTACTACGAGCGATGGAAAAAAGGGCTTTTCTGCGATCCTGTCATTTCGCAATTTCGACAGCATCCGCTCGACTACCTCGAAGGACTCGAAAACGTCGTGAAGGGCGCCCTGGCCGATTCCCCCGCCGAAATCCGGCAGAACGTGGTCGGCATTTCGGTGGACACGACGGGTTCGACGCCCGTAGCCGTGGACGAGGAAGGCACTCCGCTGGCTTTACTGCCCGAATTCGCCGAAAACCCCAACGGGATGTTCATTCTCTGGAAAGACCATACCGCCAACGCCGAGGCGGAGGAAATCAACGAACTGGCGCACCGCTGGGACGTGGATTTTACCAAATACGTCGGCGGTATCTATTCCTCCGAGTGGTACTGGGCCAAGATTTTACGAACCTTGCGGACTGACGAAAGTATCCACGAAAAAGCCTTTTCCTGGGTGGAGCATTGTGACTGGATTTCCGCCGTCCTGACGGGCTATACCGACCCGCTAATCATGAAGCGCTCGCGCTGCGCGGCGGGCCACAAGGCCATGTGGCACCGGGAGTTTGACGGCCTGCCCTCCGAGGAATTCCTGACCAAACTCGATCCCCTATTGTCCGGCCTGCGCGAACGACTCTACACCGATACCCATACCTCCGACCAGGCGATGGGGACGATTTCGCCCGAATGGGCTGAAAAGCTCGGACTGCCCGAGAACGTCGTCATTGGGGTAGGGGCGTTCGACGCCCACATGGGAGCTGTCGGAGCCGAAATCGAGCCGTACGCCTTTGTGCGCGTGATGGGTACCTCCACCTGCGATATGCTCATGGCACCGACCGAGGAAATCGGCCACCTGCTCATTCGGGGCATTTGTGGCCAGGTGGACGGCTCCATCATTCCCGGAATGCTTGGCACCGAAGCGGGACAATCAGCCTACGGTGACTATTATGCCTGGTTTCAGAAAATAATTACGGAACCCGTACGCGGACTACTGGGTGACGAAGCCGCCGACCAAATGAGTGAAAAGCTGATCCCGTACCTTTCGGAAAAAGCCGCCCAATTGCCCGTCACCGAACACGACCCTGTGGCCACCGACTGGATCAACGGCCGCCGCACGCCCGACGCCAACCATACCCTAAAAGCCACCCTGAGCGGCCTGAACCTGGGAACCGACGCCGTCATGATTTTCAAATCTCTGGTGGAAGCTACGGCCTTTGGGTCCAAAGCCATCGTAGATCGGTACCGGGCGGAGGGCGTACCCATCCGGCAGGTGATTGCCATCGGGGGCGTGGCCAAGAAGTCCCCGTTCGTGATGCAGACGCTTTCGGACGTGCTGGACATGCCCATCCGGGTCGCCAGTTCGGACCAGGCTTGCGCCTTGGGGGCGGCCATGAATGCCGCCGTGGCGGCGGGCGTTCACGCCAACTTAGCCGCTGCCCAAAAAGCGATGGGATCGGGCTTCGATGAAAGCTACTCTCCTAATCAGGAGAAAGTTAAAATTTATCAAAAACTATACAGCAAGTACCAGTCCCTGGGAAAATTCACGGAGAACAATGGTTGATTTGAAAACCTACGAAATTTGGTTCGTCACGGGTAGTCAGCACCTGTACGGGGAGGAAACCCTCCGCCAGGTGGACAAGCATTCCAAAATCATCGCCGAAGCCCTCGACACCGCCTCGCAGATTCCGGTACGGGTGGTTTTCAAGCCCGTGGTCAAAACGCCAGAGGAGATTCTGGCAGTTTGTAAGGAGGCTAATCATAGCCCAAGCTGCGTGGGTATCATTACCTGGATGCATACTTTCTCACCCGCCAAGATGTGGATCGGCGGCCTGAAAGCCCTGCAACTGCCGCTGCTGCACCTGCACACGCAGTTCAACCGCGACATCCCTTTCGGTGACCTCGACATGGACTTCATGAACCTCAACCAGTCGGCCCACGGCGACCGCGAGTTCGGGTTCCTGGTGACGAGAATGAAGATCAGCCGCAAAGTGGTCGTCGGCTACTGGCAGAGCGAGGCCGTACGGGTGCAGGTCGGCGGTTGGGCGCGGGTGGCGGTGGCCCGTTACCGGATGCAGACGATGAAGGTGGTGCGCTTCGGCGACAATATGCGGCAGGTAGCCGTGACCGAAGGCGACAAGGTGGAGGCGCAGATCAAGTTCGGTTTCGCGGTCAATACCCACGGGCTAGGGGATTTGGTAAAAGTCATAAACCAAATCTCCGACGTCAAAATCGACGCGCTGATGCAGGAATACGCCGACGCCTACGAGTTGATGAATTCTTTGGTGAAAGGCGGCGCCCTGCGCAACTCACTCGTGGAAGCCGCCCGCATTGAACTAGGTTTGAAGCAGTTTCTGGAAGACGGAGGCTACGCGGCCTACACCAACACTTTCGAGGATCTGCACGGAATGCGGCAGTTACCCGGCATCGGTTCGCAGCGCATGATGGCGGCGGGCTACGGCTACGGCGGCGAGGGCGACTGGAAGACCGCCGCCTTGGTCCACACGTTGAAAACGATGGCCACCGGACTGCCGGGCGGCAACTCGTTCATGGAGGATTACACCTACCACTTCGATCCACAAAGGGCGATGGTACTCGGCTCGCATATGCTGGAAATCTGCCCCAGCATCGCCGCCGGGAAGGTGCGCTGCGAGGTGCATCCGCTCGGCATCGGCGGCAAGGAAGACCCCGTGCGGCTGGTGTTCGACGGCGCAAAGGGGCCAGCGCTAAACGTGTCGCTGATCGACCTCGGCAACCGCTTCCGCCTGCTGGTCAATGAGGTGGAGGCCGTCGAAATCACGCAGGATTTCCCCAAACTACCCACCGCACGCGTGCTGTGGCAACCGCAACCCAGTATGGAAGTCGGCCTGCAAGCCTGGATTCTGGCCGGAGGAGCGCATCATACGGTTTACAGCCAAAACCTGACGACCGCCCACCTCGAAGACCTGGCCGAAATGCTGGGCGTGGAATTGGTGGTGATCGACAAGGATACGACCATCCGCGAATTGAAACGGAATTTGAAGTTGAACGAAGTTTTTTATAAATACAATGGCAAATAACTCCCAAAATAGAAAGGCCGAAAGCTGATAGCCGACCGCCGAAAGCCCCTAGCCGACCGCCATGTACAAAACCCTAAAAGAAGAAGCCTACGAGGCCAATATGCAATTGCCCAAACTGGGTCTGGTGCTATTCACCTTCGGCAACGTGAGTGCCGTAGATCGCGACCGGGGCGTGTTTGCCATTAAGCCCAGTGGCGTCCCCTACGAGAACCTGAAAGCCGAGGACCTTGTCATTGTGGATTTCGACGCCAAAGTGGTGGAGGGAAAAATGCGGCCTTCGTCCGACACCAAAACCCATGCCCTGCTCTACAAAACCTGGAGCGACATCGGCGGCATCACCCACACCCACAGCACCTTCGCCGTGGCCTGGGCG
>JBBSKK010000181.1:0-6526 GCA_038256395.1 Cytophagales bacterium
CTCGATGGCTTTGTTTGGGGCGAGTTTGCGAACGGCCGCGATGGTTTGGGCGCCCTGACAGTTGGGGCCGTGGCCGTCGGCGTCCAGGCAGTCGCTTCCGTAAAGGATCTTATTCTGTTGGCGTTCCAGAAAGCCGCGGGCGTGATTCTCGTCCCGCAACAGTGCGTTCAATCCCGAGCCGGCCGACATATCGGCGTACATGTTGGGGTACTTGGTGAGCAGTTGGTCGGTTAGCCCCCCGGCCGTCACTTCGGTTTTGGGGTACAGGTTGCTCTGGTCGGTGTGATTCTTGTCGATATTGGCCCACCAGGTTTGGGCGTGGCCGATGAAATTCACGTCGGGGTACTTCTCCAGCATGGTGTGGAAGCGGTAGAAGTCGTAGTTGAACATCGTGTACTGCCAATGCATCAGCACTGGAACGCGGTACTTGCGCGCCAACTGATAAATGGCCTGCATCGCCGGATCGTCGCATTCCAGACCAAACTTGGACTCGCCGATGATGGGTGCCCCGAGTTTGAGGTACTTCTCGATTTCTTCGGTGGCACCCGGCAAGTCCGGTACTTCGTTGGCCCCGAATAGGTAGGATTTCGGGTGCTTTTTTGCCAAAGCGTAGCAGGCTTCGTTGCCGGTGCATTTTGCTTGCAGACCATTCGTGGTGCCTTTATGGGTGGAAAAACCAAAGGCGGGCGTTCCGGCGGGCAGCAAAATGGTGGTCGTCGCTCCCATTGCTTTTTGGTGAGCAATCAACTGCGCGTCCGTCCGGCCCATGTAGTCGGTATGCTGGTGGATGTCGATAATGGGTTCGGTCGCTGCTCCATCCCCGATGCGGTCGAGCGCCAGCGCACTCCCCGCCAGCAGCATACTCGTGCTGGTCAGAAATCCCCGGCGGGACAAGGTCGCACTATCTGTTTTATCAGTCATTTCTACTTAGAAGTTTTACTATTTTCGGTGAGTCCGGCTCGCTTGGCCACATCCCGCACACCAGACAAAATGGTAGTTTCGATGGACGAATGCCAGGGCGCAGGTTGGCCATAAACCATTTGGGAGGTGGCCCCTTCGTAGCCGCCTTCCCGCAAGACGGTGGCGGAAGGAATATAGCCCATTACAAAATTGCTATAACCGAACACGAACGTTCGCTCGCCGTATATCTGCTTGATCTTGATCGCGTATTGGATGAGCAGTTCTCCGCCCAGGGCCACGACGGGCTGGTCGCCCAGGAGCCACACCTGGATGGGGTAGGGAGAGGATTTCGCAAACGCTTCGCCCGTTTCCTTTTTCGCCAACATTCGTTTGGCCCAGCGCTGGTAGTAAGCCACGGACGAATTGGCCATTTCGTTCAACTTTTCGTCGGTTGGCCCATCCGCCAGGGCTAAGTCTATTTCTTCGTAGGCCGTTGTCAGCCTGGGTTCAAGCGGCCGCATTTCCTCGTCCACCACGCGCTGCACGGCGGCGGACAGTTCCCGGCCGTACTGCCGGGCCAGGGGGATCGTTCGGCGGGGCAGAGGATTCTGATCCGCGCCTGCCCCTTGAAAAAACAGGGCGGTAGCGCTGGGATAGGCTTTCTCCAATTCCTCCTGGGCAAAGCTCACGTAATCGCCCGACCACTCATTGTCACTAAGTACCGTGGGGTGACAGGCGTAGGCAAAGGCAATTGCCTTTATATTGTTCTTAACATCAAGTACTTTGATGACGGGAACCGCATAATCGTTGGGGCCTTTCAGCTCGGTCAATTGCGTCAGTAGGTTGGCGTCGTTGTTGCGGCGGTTCACCTGAAAGCGCGTCACGCCGTTGGCGGACGAAAGGCTGGCTGGTTCCAGGTTGTCGATGGCCTTTCCCACCAACTCCACCATCCGAGCTTCGAGCCAGCGCGAGTACTGCGTGATTTTGGCCCGTTGCGTATCGTCGAGTGGATAAATATCCGTCAGCGCGTCTTCCAGTACTGGTCCCGAGTGGGTATGGGACGAATTGAGCAGCACCTGGGCTTTGGTGAGGCCAAATTTTTCTTGTAAAACTTTCTTGACATGATCCGAAATCGCTTTCGGCAGCCCGAGCAGATCGGTCGAAACCAGCACAGCCCGCTGTCCCTGCGTGTCTTCTAGGACGAGCGCTTTTGCCCAAAGCTCGTTAAGTACCCCCTCCGAAGGTCGGTCTCGCGCGGCGAAACCTGCCATCCACATGGATTCCCTAGGCGTGATGCTGGTTCGGGCCACGCCCGCCTTCCAGGTTGGCGGAGCCGATTGGCCGAAGCATACGGTTGCAGGAGTCCCCAACCACAGCAGCAGACAAATTCCCCAGCCCATGAAAGTAACTTTGGTCTTCATTAGCTTTTGGCTTTTACCTGCTCCGCGTTGCTATGTACTTTTCTAATCGCCGAGGCAATGGCGTCCATATCGGAGCGACTGCCCAACAGCAGGTTTTGGGTAAACCAAACGGCTTCGTTGCACAGCTTTTCGTTTTCGGGGCACTCGTTGCGCTCGTTGTATTTTTTGATGTCCAGTAGTTTGGCGGGATATATCTTTCGATAGCCCGGCGAGTGGAAGGTCTCGGCGAGAAATGGCTGCGTGTTCAGCACGGTGTAGCCGCTGGTGCAGGGGATGCCCTCCATGCGCAATGCCTTGATAAATCCTTCGCGCGGCAGTCCTCTGAAACCTTCGGGATCGTAGCGGAAAGGGAACAAGTGGTAGGCCGCCCGATTGACCTTGTCGTAAAGGCGGTAGGGCATGATGCCGGGAATCTTCTCGACTTGAGCTTTCAAATACCCCGCGTTTTCGTTACGGGTGGTCGTTTGGGCATCGAGTCGTTTCATTTGCGCCAAGCCGATGGCGGCCTGGTACTCGCTGAACCGTAGTTTGGTGCCCTGCATGATGCTGCCGACCCCCACCGCGCCCACGGCGGTGCCGTAGGGGTTGCCCAGGTTGTGGTATGAATAGCAGCGATCCATGAACTCTTCGTCGTCGCTCGTGATGGCCCCACCCTCGCCGATGGGCATATTTTTGGAGTTCTGAAAACTAAAACAGCCCGCTTGCCCGATGGCACCCACTTTCTTGCCATCATATTCAGCCAAATGCGCCTGACAGGCGTCTTCGATGACCACCAGGTTATGTTTTTTAGCAATAGCCATAATCGGATCCATGTCGCAAGGTAAGCCCATGATGTGTACGGGAATGATCGCCTTGGTGCGGGGCGTGATTTGAGCCTCGATTTTCGCCGGATCCATCTGGAAGGTTTCGCGGTCTACATCCACAAAAACGGGCAGGGCGCCGTTGGACAGCACCGCGCTGACGGTGGCAATGAATGTGTAGGGCGGCACAAGCACCTCGTCGCCCGCCTCGATGTTCATCTGCGCCAGAGCGATCACCAGCGCATTGGTGCCGTTCACTACCGCCAAAGATCGCTTGGTACCGATGGCACTGGCCCATTCCTTCTCGAACTCGAGCACCGTATCCGCCCGCGACCACACGCCGCTCCGCATGACTTCGAGCAGACGCTTCTCGTCGGTTTCGGGGTTCCACTGCGGCCACTCGGGCCATTGAACTTTGCTCCAGGCGGGCGTACCGCCGAGCAAGGCGGGCTTATCCGCCAGGGTGCTGCCTATCACCGGAGCCGAGACGGCCGCCCCTACTACGGCCCCCAGGCCAGCCAGGGCGTTTCGCTTCATAAACTCCCGGCGGGAGACGTTGCTTTTTGATGAATTGTCCATTATGATATAAGAGTTAAGGAGTACACAGTTGTCTAGATACGTTGAGCAAGACTAATTGATTATCAAATCATTGAACTCCGGGTACGTACCCGGAAAAGTACAAAAAATAGGGAATTTACCCTAAAAATTTAAATTATTTTGCTTTCCCCAAAACACTTTCCAGACTGACGGCGGCTCCGCCCCGTCGCTTGCTTTCGTCGGCGGCTTCCATGAAGGCGAACATTTCGATGGTCTCTTCGGGCGGAACGGGGACTTGTCCGGTTTCGAAGTACTGGATGATTTCCACCAGCAGCGGCTCGTAACCGGCGTACGGCCCCAGGTTGACGTTGCCATCCTGTGTATAGACAGTGCCGCCGTAACCTCCCTTACCCGTGCGGGTTCCCCGAATGGTGCCGACGCGGCCGTCGTTCCAGGTACCCACCACGATGTCGGTACCCGGCGTGTTGACACGAACCACCTCCCGACAACCGGTTCCCATCACCGTAAACAGCGGCTCCACTGCGTGAATCCCGTACCAGAACAGGTCAGGATGTGTTTTTTCCAAGCTGGCCGGACTATACGTATCCGCGCCCACTACCTTACTTTTGTCGATGTCGGTAATGCCGTTGGTGTAGCGCAGGGAAGAGGCGGAGAAAAGCGGGATTTTGTATTTTTTGGAAGCTTCAAAAATCGCCAGCACATCTTCGAGCGAAGCGGCGATCGGCTTGTCGATGAATACCCTTTTCCCGGCTTTCAGTACCTGAATGGCTTGCTCGCGGTGCAGGCGTCCGTCGTTAGTTTCCAGCAGAACGACATCCACTTTACCGAGTAGCTCATCTATCGAACCAGCGATCTCGACCCCGTGCTTTTTGACTTCCTCAATGTAGCCCGGTATCCGGGAAGCGCTGGTTTCAATCTCCCGACTCCCGTAGGGATAAGCTGCCACAACTTTGTAGCCCTTATATTCGGATTTGGGGCTTTCGGCGTTCAGTACTTTAGTGAAAGCGGTACTGTGAGAGGTGTCGAGCCCGATGATGCCTACCCGCTTGCCATTTTCTGCGGCAGCGACACTATTGTGGGCCTGCGTGCGGTTAGACAAGCCAATAGTCATACCACCAAGGGCGGCAGTTCCTAAAAAGGATCTTCGGGTAAAAGTCGGCTTCTGCACAGGATGACGTTTTAAATTGTGGTTCCGGGTACGTACCCGTAAATATAGAAAAAATAAACGATGCTCAACAATAATTATGGCTTTTTTTATAAAAAAATTTTGTCAGGCCATAATTGGAATAGGTGAATACGTCTAGTGACAGCAGGTTTAATTATGGTAATAAGCCTGATTTTCCCGTGTGACGATGTCAATGGGCATGTAATATTCCTTGCTGATTTTGGAAGAAAAGACCAGAGATTGGTACAACGTCATCACGCTCCGGTATCCTTGGTCTTCGGGTTGATGACAAATCAAAAAATCTATTGTACCCTTAGCCAGGTAGTACTTGTTGTCCTTGACAAAATCGTAGCCAATCAGGATCGGTTTGGCTGGCAAGGCCGCATCTTCCAAAAAACGGGCGACCAGCGATGCCCTCGAATTGGTGACGAAGATGGCGTCGATCGCTGGATGGGCCGCGAATAATTTCCGCAGGCTTTTTTCTACCGATGCAAAATCAGTTTTTCGAATATCCTCCCTTAAGATAGACACGTCTTCACCCCTATCGGAAAAATAGGCCCTGAATCCTTTTTCAATCTGTTTGTAGGTGTAGCTGTCCAGCGCTTTGGTGATATTCACGATCGCCAACTGGGCCGGTGCCGACAAAGTGCAGGTGCATAATCGTCCGGCCTGGTACCCGCTTTGGAACAAGGGCGGACCAATATAGGATAGGCTGGGACGATCAGGCAGGTTGGAATCGATAAAGACGAAGGGGATTTTTAGCTTCTCGCATTGCGCCACGAACTGTTCGGCTTCGCTGATAAAAGAGGGGGATAGCACGATTCCATCCACCCCTGCTTTCAAAATGCGGATAGTTTGATCGATAAACGGTTGGGGGTCTATCAGATTGAAAAAGTAAGACTCGACCTTCACGCCATACTGACTGATTTCCTGCTCGGCTCGCTGGATTCCCCGCAGGGGCGCATCCCAGAATTCGGTTTCTTTGGTGACGGAAGGGATAAGGACGGCAAGCGTTATGATTTTACCCGAAGCCAGGCGACTCGCCAAAAAGTTAGGCTGGTAGTCGAGTTCAGCGATGACCTTGTTGACCTTTTCGCGGGTTTTGGCCGAAACCCCGGTGCGGTTGTGAATGACCCGATCGACGGTGGCGATGGCCACATTGGCGCGGCGGGCAATTTCCTTTACTCCGGTTGGAGATTTTTTCTTCATAGGTATTTCACACGTGGCATTGTAATCCCTGCTTGGCGTCTTCGATTGGACTAGTCCGTCTCCGCTGCGTCACCGTTTGAATTTTCTGATTGAGCTGAGATGCCCTCGGAAATCAAATTGTCCTTTCTTAATTTGACGAGTTCTGCCCAGTCTTTCACCGACACCAGCACCGCGACTTCTTTACCTTGCCGGGTGATCAAAGTTGTTTCGTTGGTGTAAGCCGCGCGGTTGAGCAGATCCGATAGTTGCTCTCGCATCTCTTGGGCAGTTACCCGGTTGAGTTTATCTGTTTCCATATTGACCAAGAAGAAAAGAAGAAAAGAAGTTTTGTAAGGAAAATACTACTGTACCCTACTATTTTTTCTGAGTCTTTCGCGGCGGCTTTTTCAATCGCTATTTTTAGCCGTTGAATGCCTTTTTTAGGAAACCGAAGACCAACTACATGTTCTCTCGAAAGCCGATTCTGAATTTCC
>JBBSKK010000182.1:0-6502 GCA_038256395.1 Cytophagales bacterium
GCGGTCGTGAAGCCACCGAAATGGCCTACCGCCATCTCGGCATTTTACCCGGACATCGAACAGGAGAATTGTTCTAGGGTGGAGCATCGTTGGGCTTTGCGTTAAAGGTTAAAAGGTCAAACGGTTAAGGGCTGCCGAGGATACGAATTATACAGCGAGTTGAGAGGACATGTTTGCGTAGAACGCCGTTTAACCTTTTAACCCCTTTTCTTCCCCCTCCCCCGTTGCCATACCACGCCTTCCTCGTACCTTTGCAGCCGAAAACTAAAAGTAGGCAAAATGCCAGTGTCGGACATCGTATTGAAACCACTCGTTCGGGTACCCTGCGCTATCATCGAGCGCGGCGGGAAAGTGCTGGCGGCGCAACGCAGCGCGGGTGGTTCGCTGCCCCTGAAGTGGGAGTTTCCCGGTGGTAAGCTGGAAGCCGAAGAAACCGAAGAGGAAGGGCTGGTGCGCGAAATTCGCGAGGAACTATGCGTGGAAATCCGCATCGGTGAGCGGCTGCCCGTCACCGACCGCGACGACATCTGGCGCACGATTCGACTCGTTCCTTTCGTCTGCGAACTGACTTCCGAGGAAATTATCCTCACCGAACACGAGCAAGTTCTCTGGCTCATGCCCAACGATCTGCCTGAACTGGATTGGGCCGAGGCCGACCGGGATGTATTATTGAACTACTTCAAATACCTGGACAGCAAGCGTGTCCAGTCCCAGCCTAGATTGCGGCTGACCCGTCGCCCGCCGCAACCTTTCTCTATTTCTCCCGAAAAAACAACGTAAGCGGTACGCCCGTAAAGTCGAAATGCTCGCGCATCCGGTTTTCGAGGTAGCGCACGTAGGGTTCCTTGATGTACTTGGGGTGGTTGCAGAAAAACACGAACGTCGGCGAGGGCGTCGGCAACTGGATCATGTATTTGATCTTGATAAGCTTGCCCTTAAAGGCCGGCGGCGGGTAGTTGGCGATTACCTGCTGCATGACCTCGTTGAGCTTGGAGGTCGTTATTTTGCGGTGCTTGTTCTCATACACCTCCATTGCCTTTTCCATGACTTGGAAAATCCGCTGCTTTTCCAGCACCGAGGCGAAGATGATCGGCATGTAATTCATCGGGGCCAGGCGCTCGAGCATAGCCTTCGTCAACTGGTCGACGCTTTTATGATCCTTCTCCACCGCGTCCCATTTGTTCACCATAATCACGATGCCCTTCTTGGCTTTGTCGGCCTGACCGATGAGCGTCATGTCCTGGCCTTCCAGGCCATTTTGGGCGTCCAGCATCACGATGCAGACGTCCGATTCCTCCATCGCCTTGACGGAACGGATGGTGGAGTAAAACTCGATGTCCTCCTTCACCCGCGACTTGCGACGCATCCCCGCCGTGTCGATCAGAATATATTCCCGGCCAAAAGCCTTGTAGGGCGTGTGGATGGCGTCGCGCGTGGTACCCGCTATATCGGTCACGATGCTGCGCTCGGTACCCGTCAGCACGTTCAGGAAGGAAGATTTGCCCACGTTGGGGCGCCCCACGATGGCAATGCGGGGAATGCCCTCATCGGGATTTTCGATGCCCGGCGCGTCGAAGTACTTCACGACTTCGTCCAGCAAATCGCCCGTGCCGTAGCCGGTCTGGGAGGAAACCGGGAAAATTTCCTCACCCAGGCCCAGTTCATAGAATTCCGTCGAAGCATGGTTGATTTCGTGCGATTCGGCCTTGTTGGCGACCATCTGCACGGGCTTATCGTAGCGGCGCAGCACGTTCGCGAACTCCTTGTCGAGTTCGGTCAACCCGCTCATGGTGTCCACCATGAATAGCACCACCGACGATTCTTCGATGGCCAACTCGACCTGGTCGCGGATGGCGCCCTCGAAAATATCCTCCGAGCCTACCACATAGCCGCCCGTGTCGATGACAGTGAAGTATTGCCCCGACCACTGGGCGTGGCCGTAGTGGCGGTCGCGCGTTACGCCGCTCTCGTTGTCCATAATCGCCTTGCGTTCCTCGATCAGGCGGTTAAAAAGGGTGGACTTGCCCACGTTGGGGCGTCCTACTATTGATACTATGTTTGCCATAAACTAATTTTGAAGGCGGCTCGTCCCGTGGCGGTCGCCTGTGCGATGATCTAACTTAAAAATGCCTCCGCCCACAGCAGATCCTCCGGCGTAGTGATTTTGATATTCTCGTAGGCGCCTGCAACGAGGTGAATGGGATAACCCGCCGCTTCCAACACGCTGGCGCAGTCAGTGAAGTGCGGCTGCACTTCGGTGTCAAAAGCCTGACGCATCCAGTCCAGGCGGAAGGTTTGCGGCGTTTGCACTAGGCGGTAGTCCGTGCGGCTGACGGCTTTGTTAGTTCCGTCCGGTAATACAAGCCGGGCCGAATCTTTCAAAGCCACGCAGGTGACGGCCGTTCCGGCCTCGGCGGCTTTTTGGAATGAGGCTGTGATGATTTGGGAAGAAACAAAAGGCCGCACCCCGTCGTGAACCGCTACCAATCCTTCCTCGGCCCTAATACTTTCCAGACCATTTTTTACCGAATGAAAGCGGGTTTCACCTCCGCCTACTAGCTGACCGTCAAACGCGTATTCGTGGAACCTGCACAAATTCGCCCATAGATCGAATTGACTTTCGGGCAAAACCAATTTAATCTCAATTTCTTTGGAATAGCCATGAAACGTGTCCAGCGTTCGCATTAGCATCGGACGCCCCCCCACGGGCATAAACTGCTTTGGCAGTTCGCTCTTCATACGGCTCCCGCTGCCGCCTGCCACGATGATGGCAAAGTTATTCGGTGGACAGTTGACAGTTGACAATGGACAGTTATTTTAGGACGAAGTGTATTAATTCTAGCCATTCACGCTACCAAGCACTGTCAACGCTCAACCGTCCACTGCCAACTAAATGATAAGCATCGCGTCGCCGTAGGTAAAAAATTTGTATTTTTCCTTCATGGCTACTCTGTAGGCTTCCTTGATGAGGTCGTTGCCGCCGAAGGCCCGCGCCGACATCAGCAGGATGGACTCCGGCAGGTGGAAGTTAGTAATCATGGCGTTGGCCAGTTTGAACTCGTAGGGCGGAAACACGAAGCGGTCTGTCCAGCCGTCCACGGCCTTCAGGTGGCCGCTCGCCGACACCGAAGATTCGATGGCTTTCAGCGAAGTGGTACCTACGGCGCACACGCGCTTACCCGTATCCAAAGCCGTGTTGACAATATCCGCGCTCGACTCGCCTATTTGGTATTTCTCCGAATCGGTCTTGTGTTTGGTCAAATCCTCCACGTCCACGCTGCGGAAAGTACCGAGTCCCACGTGCAACGTCACAGGGGCAAAGCCCACGCCTTTGATTTCCAGGCGCTTCATAATGGCTTTGGTGAAGTGCGTTCCCGCCGTGGGGGCCGCTACCGCGCCAGTATGCTCGGCGAAAATCGTTTGGAAGCGCTCCCGATCAGCATTTTCGACCTTGCGGCGCGAGATGATTTCGGGTGGCAGCGGCGTCTCACCGAGTTGATCCACCAGTTTCATGAATTCCTCGTGCGAGCTGTCGGATAGGAAACGGATCGTGCGCCCGCGCGAAGTGGTATTATCGATCACTTCGGCCACCAGGTCGTTATCGCCGAAGTACAGCTTGTTGCCGACCCTGATTTTGCGGGCGGGATCCACCAGCACATCCCACAGGCGCATTTCGCGGTTGAGTTCACGCAGCAGGAAAACCTCGATTTTGGCTCCGGTTTTTTCTTTTTGGCCAAAAAGGCGGGCGGGAAAAACCTTGGTATCGTTGATGACCATGACGTCGCCGTCGTCGAAGTAATCGACGATGTCGCCAAAGGACTTGTGTTCGAATTCTCCGCTATCGCGATGTACCACCATCAGGCGTGACTCCCCGCGTTCGGCGGGATGCAAGGCAATCAGGTTTTGAGGAAGATCAAACTTGAATTCGGATAACTTCATTGCTTTATGTCGGCGGTAGGTAGTGGCCAAGGCAGTAGGATTAGCTTGAAACGAAGCACCAAAGCGCATCGCCATGAAAATAAGACCGCAAAAGTAAGAATTTTTTGCCGAAAAATTCTTATCTGCGGCGCGTTTTCCATTGGGTTTTTGTAGTTGGCAAGGCAGAATCAACCGCCTGCGGTCGGTCGGGCTTTTCCAAAAGCTGCGCAACAACTAGGGCCGCGAGTTGTGAATAAGCATCGTCCGGCGGAGAAGCTAACTCGTCCGGCGTAAAATATTTGCTGACAAAGTGCGTATCGAATTGCCCCGACCGAAAAGCCTCGTGCTCCATCACAAACCGCCCGAAGGGCAAGGTAGTTTGGACACCCGTAATTTGGTACTCATCGATGGCCCGAATCATTTTCGCAATGGCTTCCTGCCTGTCCTGCCCGTAGGTAATCAGTTTGGCGATCATCGGGTCGTAGTGAATCGGGATGGCCATGCCCTGCTCGAAGCCATCGTCCAGCCGTACGCCGTTTCCCTGCGGACGGACGTAGGTTTGCAGCGTTCCCACATCGGGCAGGAAGTTGGTCGCCGGGTCTTCGGCGTACACCCGCACCTCCATCGCGTGGCCCCGAATGCTGAGGTCTTCCTGCTTCATAGTCAGAGGCTTTCCCTCGGCGATATAAATCATCTGCCGCACCAAGTCCACGCCCGTAATTTGCTCCGTCACCGGATGCTCGACCTGGAGGCGGGTGTTCATTTCCAGGAAATAAAAATCCAGCTTGTCGTCCAAGATGAATTCCACCGTTCCGGCGCCGTAGTAGCCGCAGGCGTGGCCCACTTCCACGGCGCAGCGGCCCATCGCTTCCCTGATTTCGGGCGTAAGCACCGACGAAGGCGCCTCTTCGACCACTTTCTGGTGCCGCCGCTGCACCGAGCATTCGCGCTCAAAGAGGTGAATAATGTTGCCGTGCTGGTCGCCCAGGAGCTGAATTTCAATGTGCCGGGGCGAGGTGATGTATTTTTCGATAAATACCGATCCGTCGCCGAAGGAAGACACGGCTTCGCTCACGGCGCGGTCCATTTGCTCGTCGAAATCTTCGGGCCTTTCCACCACCCGCATGCCTTTGCCGCCGCCGCCCGCGCTGGCTTTGATAAGGATGGGGTAGCCGATTTGTTCCGACACCCGCTTGGCCTCGGTACGGTCGGTGATTGCGCCGTCGGTACCGGGAACCATCGGGATATTGCGTTCCCCCGCCGCCCGCTTGGCGGCCAGTTTGCTACCCATCGTCTCGATGGCCTCGGGCGAAGGGCCGATGAAAATCAGCCCCGCCTCCCCCACCGCGCGAGCAAAGGCGGCGTTTTCGGACAAGAAACCGTAGCCGGGGTGAATGGCGTCGGCTCCTAACCGTCGCGCGGCTTCAATAATTTTATCGCCTCGCAGGTACGACTCGGACGAAGGTGGCGGACCGATGCACACGGCCTCGTCGGCATAGCGCACGTGCAGGGCCTCGCGGTCGGCCTCGCTATACACGGCCACCGTGGCGATGCCCATCTCACGGGCGGTGCGCATGACTCGCAGGGCGATTTCGCCGCGGTTAGCGATGAGGATTTTCTTTATACTGGGCATCTGGGTTTAATTGTGAATTAGTGACGGGGTCGCCCGTGCGATGTGGAATTAGTGAATAAATTTCGACATTTACCATTAATTATTCCGACATTCACTAATTCTGGCATTGCGCCATTGTTCTATTAATCAAATGTCGTAATTGGATTCAACTAATATTTATTTCTGAACTTATTTTTTGAAACTTTTGTCAAACGCCTGATTAAAAGATTTTAAAGCAAATTTAGTCAGGTACATAACATTCTGATTGCAAGCAGAGTATTTGTTTTATCAATATTTTTTTACTTTTGCATTTATTCAATAGAGAATTCATTCAATAATCTGTACAAACCCGTTATAAGTGGATATTTTTGAGAAATTGCGCGATAACTGGGGACCGATCGGCACCCCCGCCAAGATGCTGAACAGCCACCACTACTTCTCTTACCCGATGCTGGAAGGCGACCTCGGCCCCCGGATGCGGTTCATGGGACGGGAGGTTCTCAACTGGAGTCTCAACAATTATCTGGGTCTGGCCAACCACCCGGCGGTGCGGCAGGCCGACACCGACGCCACCGAACGCTGGGGCCTGGCCTACCCGATGGGTGCCCGCATGATGTCGGGCAACTCGCAGATGCACGAAGATTTCGAGAAAGAACTGGCCGAGTTCGTGGGCAAGAAAGACGCTTTTCTGCTCAACTACGGTTATCAGGGCGTAGTTTCCATCATCGAGAGCGTGTGCGACCACCGCGACGTGATTGTCTATGACGCCGAGTCGCACGCCTGCATCATTGATGGCGTAAGGTTGCACAAAGCTAAGATGGGGCAGTACTACAAGTTCAACCATAACGACATGGAGAGCCTGGAAAAGAACCTCAAGCGCGCCACCCGCCACGCGACCGCCAAGGGTGGCGGTGTGCTGGTGATTAGCGAGGGCGTTTTCGGTATGTCGGGCAAAGTAGGCAATCTGAAAGC
>JBBSKK010000183.1:0-6497 GCA_038256395.1 Cytophagales bacterium
CTGCGCGGTGGCAGCGAGTACGGCGAAACCTGGCATGAGCAGGGCATGAAACTCAACAAGCAGAACGTCTTTGACGATTTCATTGCCGCCGCCGAGTACCTAATCGAGGAAAAGTACACCTCGCCCGAGTACCTGGCCGTGCAGGGCGGCTCCAACGGCGGCCTGCTGGTGGGCGCAGTCATCAACCAACGCCCCGAACTCTTTAAGGTGGCCCTACCCGCCGTGGGCGTGATGGATATGCTGCGGTTCCACAAGTTCACCATCGGCTGGAACTGGATCGCCGACTACGGCAGCAGCGATAACGCCGACGAGTTTGCGTATCAGTACAAGTATTCGCCTTTGCACAACATCAAGCAAGGTGGAAAGTACCCCGCCACGCTCATCACCACCGCCGACCACGACGACCGCGTGGTACCCGCGCACTCGTTCAAGTACGCCGCCACCTTGCAGGAAAAAGCCGGCGCATCGTCCACCAATCCGCTGCTGATCCGCATCGACACCAACTCGGGCCACGGAGCCAGCAACACCAAGAAAGCGCTGGAAACCACGGCGGATTTGTACGCTTTTATGTTTAAGAATCTGGGGTTGGTGTGGGAGTAGCTGGCAGCGCTTCGGGCTGAGGAGACACAGCCCGGTATAAATGATCTAAATTTCAAAGTAAAAGAACAATAAGGTGTTAATCTCAAAAAATGTAAGGATTGGCCGTATCATATCGGGGACGGGGCGGTATGCTATGTTCGATTTGTTGATATGTATCGCGGCGTTTTTCCTCAACGAGTATGTCGTAAGCCGGTACTTTGCATTCCCTGCGGTCATTCCGACCATCCTGGGTACCGCGCTGGCATTCTTTGTCGGTTTCAATAACAACCATTCTTACGAGCGCTGGTGGGAAGCCCGGAAAATCTGGGGCGCTCTCGTCAACGACTCCCGAACCTGGGCCAGACAAATAATACACTATACCAGCGCTTCAGCGGGTTTGCCCGAAGAGGAACTACTTAGGATGAGACGCAATGCGGTCCGGCGTCACATTGCTTTCCTGTATGCGCTGAAAAAGAACCTGCGAAAATCAGCTACGAACGAACATGATAAGTTTCTTGCTCCGGAGGAATTAGCCGACGTAAAAAGGGCTACGAACGTGCCCAATGCTATCCTTTCTTATCAGTCAGAGGTTGTGGAGGAATTGTTAAAAAGAGAAGCGATCGATGGTTTCAGATTCATAGAAATGAACCGGATGATTGTCAATTTCTGCGATGGAATGGGGAAGTCTGAGCGCATCGCCAATACGGTGTTTCCTACAACTTACAATTACTACACCCGTTCTTTTATCTGGATTTTCATTGTCAGTACCACGATGGTAACTGCCAACGCCATCGGTTATTGGTCTATTTTATTCGGGGCTTTGGTTGGATATATTTTCCTCACCACCCACTCGGTCGGTCAGACTCTGGTCAACCCATTCGAGCCGCTGCCCACCGGAGTTGCTTTGGATCAGATCACCCGAACCATTGAAATAAACTTACTGGAAATGCTGGGAGAAACAGAGATTCCTGAAGCGATACAGAGTGTCGATGGGGAGTACGTCCTTTGAACCATATTTTACGAATTTTTTTGACAAATCATGGAGGCATACGTAAGAACCTCGACCGAATACCGAGTCGCTACGATCGAATTTTGCCATCCGGCGAGCAACGCCTTGCCTTTGGCTTTGCTCCAAGAGCTGGCGCGGGCGATTCAGCATGCGGGTGAAGCAAAAGACTCGGCCGTCATTGTGCTGCGCTCGGGTGGCAACCGTGCCTTTTGCGGCGGGGCTTCGCTCACCGAACTGGCCGCTATCAGAACCAGAGAAGAAGGTGAAGCTTTTTTTCTGGGCTTCGCCAACGTCATCGACGCCATGCGGTGCTGCCCCAAGTTCATTATCGCGCGGGTACAGGGCAAGGCCGTGGGCGGTGGCGTGGGGCTGCTGGCGGCAGCAGACTACTGCCTGGCCACGCACGACGCCGCCATCAAACTCAGCGAACTGACGGTGGGTATTGGCCCGTTCGTGATCGAGCCGGCAGTACGCCGCAAGATCGGCCTGGCGGCGACGAGCCAACTGACGATCAACGCCTCCGAATTTAAGGCGGCGATCTGGGCCTGGCAGAAAGGTCTTTACGACGACGTGCTGGAAACCACCGAAGAGTTGGACCAGCACGTAACGGTCATGGCCCAGCGGCTGGCCGCTTACGGCCCGGAGTCCATGCGCCGGATGAAGGAAGTTTTTTGGGAAGGCACCGACCATTGGGACGAGTTGCTGCGCCAACGCGCCGCCATCAGCGGGACGCTCGTGCATTCGGATTTTGCGCAGGAGGCATTGTCCACGATTTTGGCAAAATTGAAATCGATGTAAAAAAATGAGCAACCCGCTCGAAAACCCGTGGATGGATATAGTATAATCCGCTCACGGGTTTCTTTGCTTAGCCAATACTTTCTACGCTATGAGATTTGACAACTTAGATTTGACAACTTTTAAAAAGTTGTCAAATCTCAATCACAAAAACAACATGAAAAAAATTAGCTTGATTCTGACAATTTGCTTGCTGACCAGCGCAGTTTGGGCGCAAAAACCAGGTAAATGGGAAAAACTTTTCGACGGAAAAACCACCAAAGGCTGGCACGCCTACCGTCCCGACAACGCCAAAAAATGGATGGTGATGAGCGGTGCCCTCATGTCGCACGGCGGCAGCGGCGACCTGGTCAGCGATAAGGAATACGGCGATTTTGAACTGGAATTCGATTTCAAGATTCCGCCCAAAGCCAACAGCGGCGTGATTTACAAGGTAGTCGAAGACCCCAAAAACGCTACCTACTACTCCGGTCCCGAGTACCAGATTATCGACGACCAGAACTATCCGCCCTTCAACGACGGCGGCAAGATGGTCAAAATCAACGATCGCCAGAAGACGGGGGCCAATTACGACATGCAGGCTCCCGGCAACCTGAAAGCCACTAAGCCCGCCGGGCAGTGGAACAAGGGCCGCATCAAGATCAAGGACAACCACGTGGAGCACTGGCTCAACGGCGAAAAGGTCGTGGACTACGTTTATGGCTCCGACGACTGGAAGGCACAGTTAGCTAAAAGCAAGTTCAAAAACTGGCCCTACGCCACGCCCCACGCCCGAGGAAAAATCGCCTTACAGGATCACGGCGACGAAGTGTGGTTTAACAATGTCCGTATTCGAGAACTTTAAATTACCGGGCCGCCGGTGCGGTTGAGAGTTGAGACGGGGCCGCCCGAGCGGTTGAGAGTTAAAAGTTGAAATTAATCGTTTTTGGACTGGCAATCAGTCTTTTACAAAAAAAACTTTAATATGAAAGCGTATCTTATTCTAATTTTCCTGTGGGCTGGTGCCTGCACATCGGAGCGTTCGGCGGTGGGGCAAGCCAAGGACGACCTGAACCCAAAAATGACGAAGGCGGTTAGCGCTTTTTTGAAAACGCTAACCGCCGAGCAAAAAGCCGAAGTGATGCACCCGTTGGCTGATACTTTGCGCTTCAACTGGCACTTTATTCCCCGCGAGCGGCTGGGCTTTAATTTGAAACGGATGAGCGAGCCGCAGCGCAAGGCCGCTATGAATATGGTGGAAGTCGTGATGTCCGACAAGGGCTATCAGAAAATCAAGGACATTATTGATTTAGAAAACGTGCTGCGCGTACTGGAAAGCCGTCCACCCAACGACACTCGCCGCGACCCGGAAAACTACGCCTTTCTGGTATTTGGTGATCCGTCGTCTGGGTCGCCGGCCGCCAAAGATCCCTGGGGTTGGCGAATGGAAGGCCACCATGTTTCGATTCATTACACTTCGGTAGACGGACACATCTCGTTTACACCCAGCTTCCTGGGCAGCAATCCGGGCCACGTCCTCATCGATGTGCCGCAGAAGGGCGAACGCGTACTGGGAGAGGAAGAGGATATAGGGTACCAACTATTGAACTCGCTGGATGCCGGCCAAAAGAAGCGTGTAGTGTTAGCCACCAAATCGCCCATTGAGATTTTTTCGGTCAACCAGCGCCAGGTGACTGGCATTGAGAAAGGCAAATTCGAGGGTCTGGCCATGAAGGACATGATCGCCGCACAGCAGAAGATTTTCAAAAACCTCATCGCCATTTACCTCGATCGCTACCACGTCACGCTCAAAAATCAGCAAATGAAGCAGTTGGAGGAAGCAGGTATGGATAAGCTGTATTTCGCCTGGATGGGTGACACGAAGCTGGAAATGGGCAAGGACAAAGGCCACTACTACCGCATCCACGGCCCGACCATCCTGATCGAGTTCGACAACACCCAAAACGACGCCAACCACATCCACACCGTCGTCCGCGACCTGACGGATGACTTTTCGGAGGATTTACTTAAAGAACATTACGCGAAGTCGCACTCGGGCGGGAAGTGATTTTTACATCTCCCCCCGCATCAGCTTCGCGCCATCGCACATCGCTTTCAATTTCAGCTTGGTAGCCCAGCGGGCGGTTTGGCTCAGGCCGCAGTCGGGGGCCACGGCCAGCTTTTCGGCGGGAACGTAGGGCAGAATCTTGCGGATGCGCCCGGCTACGTCTTCGGCGGTTTCGATGTAGTAGCTCTTCACGTCGATCACGCCGACGGCCACGTCGAATTTCTCGGCAAAGCGTTCCAGCAGGTTCACCTCCGCAAAATTCAGGATCGTCATTTCGGAGTGCAACTCGTCCACGGTCATGTCCATGAAATCGGGCAGCATGGGGGCGATGGTCTTCTTGCCCACGGAGCGGCCTTTGTAGTTGCCAAAACACAGGTGCATCGACAGCCGCGTTTTGCCCACGCCGGGCGCGACGGTGCGGTTGAAAATATCCACAAAACGCTTCGTGTCTTCCCGGTAGGCGTAGCAACTCATTGAAGGTTCGTCCACGCAGATTTCCGGGCAACCCAGCGCGACCAGATCGGCGATTTCCTTGTTGACGAGTGGCAGAATCGCTTCCGTTATTTCCCAGCGGTCTTTATAAAAACTGCCCGGATTAAGCCGCCCGGCCAGCGTGTAGGGGCCGGGAATGGACATTTTCAGCCCCTGCCCTACCGGAGCCAGGCGCTTCAAGCGCTTGTATTCCTCCACCACGCCCAGCCCGTCGGGGGCTGCGAGTGGAGCTACGATGCTGTTTTTGCCGCGCTGGTCGTGGGCGGGCGGACCGTACTTGCGGGTTTCGGAGGCGTCGTTCTCGATGCCTTTGATGAAACCGTAGAACGACAGATTGAAGTCCAGGCGCGTTTGCTCACCGTCGGTGATAACGTCCAGTCCGGCTTCCACCTGGTCGTGGATGGCGGCGATGACGGCGTCGTCGATCATTTCGCTGAGGTCGGCGGGGCCGAGCTTGTCGAGGTTCATGCTGGCGAACTCGAGCCAGCCGGGGAAAGGAAGGGAACCAACGACGGTGGTTTTGATAGGTACGGGCTGCATTATTTAGTTGAGAGTTGAGAATTGAGAATGGAGAGTGACTTTTGACTCGAAATCACTTTTTACTTTTTCCCTACGTTTTCGTAGAGTTTGGCGAGGCGGTGGGCGTGTTCGTCGTAGGCGGACTCGAAGAGTTCGACGGCTTTTTCTGCGCCGACCACCACGCCCGCGCTGAGGACTTTGGGGGGTTGTCCAGCTTCGGTGAGCAGGCGGGCGACTTCGGCCTTGATACAATTAACCAGCATCGCCCCGCCGATAGTACTACCGGGGGCGACAGGCGTTTCTAAATTCGGAATATTCACCATCGCGTCGCCGACGGGTGCGCCGGTGTCGAGAATGAGATCAGCGAAATCGCCCAGTTTTTGGCCGTCGGCGAGCTTGGACGTGCTTTGGTCGGAATGTTCGCGGGTGATCAAAGCTACGACTTTCACGCCGCTCTTCTGAAACAACTCCGCCATTTCGATGGGTACAATATTGCAGCCGCTTGACGAAATGACCAGCGCGGCATCCTTCTCCGACAGGTCGAAATTGCGCAGGATGCGGTCGGCCAGGCCGGGGACATTCTCCAAAAACATCGCCTGTCGCTGTCCGTTGGCTCCCACGACCAGATTATGGAACGTCAGCGAAAGCTCCACGATGGGGTTGAAGCCGGGAAAGGAGCCGTAGCGCGGCCACATTTCCTCGACCATGATGCGACTGTGGCCACTGCCGAAGACGTGAACCATGCGCCCCGCCAGAATGCTGTTGGCAAACCAGCGGGCGGCAATTTGTATTTCCGCCTTCTGACTTTCGACGGTGTCGGCGATCGAGCGGCATTTGGTGAGGTAGTCTTGGATTACATCCATCTTTGGAGCTTAAAGTCTATGAGTCTATGAGTAAAAGTAGTAGCGTTCAGGCCCTACTCATGAACTCATAAACTCAATTTACGATGCGTTCGGCGCGGAAGAGGTTGTCGGCGGCTTGCAGAAGCTTGGCTTTCAGGCGGGGATTATAGTTGGGATTTGTCTGCAAAAAAACGCGGACGATGCGCTCGGCTTC
>JBBSKK010000184.1:0-6441 GCA_038256395.1 Cytophagales bacterium
GGGCCGCTGAAATGGGCCAGGTGGCTAAACCCGTGCCACAGCGGCAGCGACTCATTATCGCCGAATCGCGGCCCGTTGTAAATAATGGTAAAGGGCAGCGAAAATTCGGGAAATTTCTTCCAGTTGATGCGGTTGTTTTCCGCCACCGGATTCAGGACAAAATCGGGAGTGCAGGATTGTGATAGTACTGTCTTGACGCTGATAACCAAGAGCGTACCGATCAGCAGGAATATATTATTTGTAAAAAAACGCATGACTGCGGGTATCGTTCGTAATCCATAATTCGTTACTTTTGCAAATAACAGCACCAAAAGCCGTATTCCCTAACCGAAAAGCCAAACCATGAAAAACGTCAAGTCCCTTCTTCTCGCTGCTGCCTTTCTGCTCTTGGTTACCGCTTGCGATAAAGATTCTACTGATCCGCAGAAACCTGATACAGGCACTACCAAAGATAAGGTTCTGATTACAAACCCGTGGCGATTGGTCAATGTTACGGATGCGGCAGGAAAGGCCATTCCCCAAAATCAGTTGGGTATCGAGACCCTTGGTATCTACCTCTTCGATATTCAGTTTTTTGACAATAACGTGACCAAAGCCATCGACCGTACCTCCCGGCAGGTCGTCAACGGGGGCACCTGGTATTTGAAAGAGAACGATCAGATTCTCGACATCGAAGTGAACGCGTTCAAGGGCAAATTTGGTATCAAGGAATTGAGCCGGGCCAAAATGACGCTCAGCAATGAGATCCCAGTAAAAGGCGTGAATCAGCAAGCTAATTTGGTTTTTGAGCCGGTGGTGAGGTAGTAAAAATTTCATTTTGAATAAAACAAAAGGGCAAGCCAAGCGGCTTGCCCTTTTGTTTGCACCACATTTTCAAAAAAATCAGGCGATCGCCAGGTGCTTCTTGCGATGAAAAATCCAAAAGATAATCGGGAATACCATTAGTGTGAGTACAGTAGCCGTAATTAACCCACCGATAATGATGACTGCCAGCGGTTTCTGTGATTCGGAGCCGATACCCGTGGAAAGCGCAGCAGGCAAGAGACCAATCGAAGCCATGAGGGCCGTCATGACCACGGGGCGGGTGCGAACGATAACGCCCTCATGAATGGCTTCGGCCAGCGGCAGCCGTTTTCGCAGATTATTGTGGAATTCCGAAATGAGGATCACCCCGTTCTGGATACAAATTCCCAGGAGAGCGATGAAGCCTACTCCGGCCGAGATGCCGAAGTTGATCCCCGTTAGATGGAGTGCGATAATGCCGCCCATTATAGCGAAGGGTACGTTGGCCAGCACGATGAGCGAATCTTTGATGTTACCGAACATCACGAATAAGATGACGAAAATACCAATTAGGCTGATGGGCACCACTTCTGCCAGCCGCTCCGTGGCCCTCACCTGATTTTCGAATTCGCCCGTCCAGCCGACGCTGTAGCCCGGTGGCATTTTGACGTTGTTTTTGACGTTGGCCTGGGCTTCGGCAATGGTACTTCCCAGGTCGCGATCACGTACCGAAAACTTCACCCCAATGAAGCGCTTGGTGTTGTCCCGGTAAATAAAAGCCGGTCCCGTGATTTTGCGAATCGTTGCAATTTCTTTGAGCGGAATCTTGGTGCCATGGATGCTAGGTACCTTCAGGGCAGCCATGTCAGTCTCGCCCTTGCGGTACTCCTGGGCGTACCGTACCCGGATATCGAACTTCTTTTCACCTTCGTATTTTTGGGTGGCGGTTTTGCCCCCGAAGGCCATTTCCAGCACAGCCTGAGCGTCGGCAACTTTGATGCCATAGGCGGCCATGCGCTCGCGGTCAAGGATGACGCTCACCTCAGGCTGTCCCACATTCCGCAGAATCCCCACGTCTTTGATACCCGGCACATTTTCGATCTGCTTGATTACCAGGTTCGATAGCTCGTCGAGTTTGTCGAGTTCGTCGCCATAAATATTCACTGCGTTGGAGGCATTGATACCCGCCACGCTTTCGGCCACATTGTCGATGATGGGCTGCGAATAGTTGTAGCCGATACCCTGGTATTTGGTTAGCGAATCGTCCATTTCCCGCACCAGATCGTCCATCGAAATTTTCCGCGTCCAGTCATCCTTGGGTTTTAGGTTTACCTGCATTTGTACGTAGTAGAAGCCGCTCGGATCGGTACCGTCGTTGCTGCGCCCGGCCTGCGAAAGTACCCCGTTCACTTCGGGAAACTCACCTAGCTCCTTGCGGAGTACGGTGGTCATGCGGATGGTTTCGGGCAGGCTGTAACTCATTGGCATTTTGGCCTCTACCCATAGGGCGCCCTCGTTGAGTTGGGGTAAAAACTCGGTTCCGAGGAAGGTAGCCGAGAAAAAGGTAACGGCCATGATCGCCACGGACGCCAGCAACGTCAATTTTTTATGGGCAAATGTCCAGATGAATCCCCGCTCGACGATTCGGTTCCAAAAATTGACGAAAGGATTGTGTTTTTCGCGGACGTTTTTATTTAGGAAAATATGGCAAAGTACCGGCACTAGCGTCAAGGTGAACAACAGGGCGCCCAGCAATGCAAAACCCAGGGTGTAGGCCAGGGGCGAGAACATCTTGCCTTCCACTTTCTGAAAAGCAAAAATCGGGAGCAGGGCGGTAATAATGATGAGTTTAGAAAAAAAAATGGCCTTCCCTAACTCCGTGCCCGTTTTCTTAATGACACTCCCGATGGCTAGTTTATTGAATTTCTCCATCCCATGTTTTATCGCGAGATGATCCAGGGCCACAAAAATCCCCTCTACCATCACCACGGCACCGTCGATGATAATCCCGAAGTCCACCGCTCCCAGCGAAAGCAGGTTGGCACTCATACCTTTGGCCTTCAAACACAAAAAAGCGAACAACAAAGACAGGGGAATGACGATGGATACGGTTACCGTCGTGCGCCAGTCGGCCATAAACAGGAATACAATGACCGTTACCAGCACGATGCCTTCGATGACGTTGTGCATTACAGTTTGGGTCGTAAAATTCATCAGGTCGTCACGGTCGTAGAAGGTTTCCATCTTTACGTCGGACGGGAGTATGCGCTCGTTGAGGTCGGCGATTTTTTCCTTGACCCGAGCCAGTACTTCTTTGGGGTTTTCACCTTTGCGCATCACGATGATACCCTCCACCACGTCGTCGTTGTCGTTCAGCCCCACCTGACCCACCCGGGGCATGGAGCTCTCGCGCACATCGGCAACGTTTTTGACCAGAATGGGATTTCCGCCTGCGTCATCGATGATGATATTTTCAATGTCCTCCGTGGTATTCAGCAGCCCGACCCCACGCACCACGTACGCCTGACTATTTTTTTCAATAATATCGCCGCCGACGTTAATATTGCTCTGGTTGACTGCCTCATGTACCTGCAAAGGGGTAATGTCGTACTTCGACAGGCGGTTAGGGTCTACGCTTACCTCGTAGGTTTTTTCCTGTCCACCGAAAGCCACGATGTCGGCTACGCCTGGGATGGCCCGAAGTTGGCGGTCGATTGTCCAGGTCTGGATCGTGAGCAGGTCGCGGGTATTTCGTCCCGGACTTTTCAGGACGTAGCGAAAAATCTCACCCGTTGGGCCGTAGGGCGGCTGCACGTCGGGCTCCACTTCGTCGGGTAGCGATACATTGAGGAGCTGGTTGTTGACCTGTTGCCGGGCGAAGAAATCCTCGACGTCGTCGTCGAAAATGATCTTGATCACCGACAGGCCGAACATGGTGATGCTGCGTACGCTCGTTTTCTTTTGCACCGAGTTCATGGCGATTTCGATGGGTGTGGTGACGAAACGCTCGATTTCTTCGGCGGAACGGCCATTCCACTCGGTCACAATGATGATTTGGGTATTGGTCACGTCGGGAAAAGCCTCGATGGGCATATTCCGAAAAGCCACAAAGCCAGCTATGGCCAGCACACCCACCCAAAAGAAAGTGAATGGCTTATTTTTAAGCGAAAAGGCGATGATGCCTCGTATGAATTTGTTCATTGATTCAAGGATGTTAGACGTTGGATTTTGGACGCTGGTGTCTAAAAAAATCCAAAATCCAAAATCCAACGTCCAGAAGGTTAATCATTCAGGGCATCATATACCAGCAGCTGGTTGGCGGTCATTACTTTCTCACCGGGTTTCAAGCCAGCGGATAAATAGGTGACGTCGCCGATTTGGCGAAAGACCTCTACCTCGCGAGTTTCGATGTTGTGGCGGTCTTTGAAGACCATCACGAAGTTTTTGCTTTTATCAAAAATAATAGCCGACGAAGGCACGGTAAGCATGTTCTGCCCTTCGACGAATGAGAGCTTGATAGTAGCCCTCATTTCGGGTTTGAGCAGATAGTTGGCGTTGTTGAGTTGGATGCGGATTTTCATCGCCTTAGTGTCAGGGTCAATGATGTTGAAAATCTTGTCCACCTTGCCCTTAAATATCTTATCGGGATAGCTAAGCGTGGTCACAGCGGCGTCCACGCCGAGTTTAACCTGGTTGATATCGCTTTCGTTGACATTTGCGATGGCCCACACGTCGTCAATTTGAGCGATGTCAAAGATGTTATCGCTGCGATCGCTGCGGAGGAGCTCGTCCTGGTTGATGTCCTTCTGAATAACAAAGCCGTTCAAAGGTGATCTCACTTCGTAAATCGCTCCTTTCTTGATGCTGTATATCTTGAAAGTTTCCTGCACCCTGCTCAACTGGGAATTGGCTTTGTCCAGTTGGCTTTTTGCTTCCACCACGTCCAGGTCGGCATTCAGTTTGCCCTCGTTTAATTCCTGGGCGACTTTAAGGTTATTTTTGGCTACCAGTACATCATTTTGGGCGTCGTCCAGTTCCTTTTCATAACCCGCCACGTCAGTGCTTCGAATAGTGGCGAGTAGCTGACCCTTTTTGACATAATCGCCCAGTTCGACAAACACCTTAGTCACGTTACCCCCGACCACAGGGTACACTTCAATTAGCTTGTTATTGTCGGCGGTGATTTTACCGTAAAATCCCAGTTCGTTACGTAAAGGCTCCATTTTGGCTTCCGCCACCTTAGAGGTCGAAAGCATCTTGTCGCTTAGCACAAAAGTCTGGTCGATATCTTCATTGAGCTGTGTCTCATGGCCGCAAGCCGCGAGGAGGAGGAGGCAGGGGAGGTACTTTTTCATGCGTATTCAATGATGAGATATGAATGATGAGTTGTTTAGGCATCCGATCCTTAACCGCTTAATCGTTTGACCTTTAACCTAAAAAATTGTCGCATTTACCACCTGGTTTACGCTTTCCTCCGACAGAATTAGCTGCTTTCGAAGTTCGTTCATTTGAAGCATGCTCTGATTGTAGCTTTCCATAAAGTCAGTGAATTCGAGAATTGGGATATTACCCCGGCGGAAGTTCTGGATAATGGCGTTGTAGACAAGGTCGAAATTCTGGATGCTGGTGGCGAGTTGGCGGTATTGCTGGCTCTGCTGCTCCCAGATGCGGAGACTGGAGGCGATTTGGTTGCGGATGTCCTGCACCTGGAAGTCCTTCTGCACCCGGGATTGGTTCAACTGCCACTCCGCGATTTTGATATTACCCTTATTGCGGTTCCAGAACGGAAGCGGCAAACCAAACGTCAGGTTCACCTGGTTGTTGAAGGCACCGCCACGCTGGTCGTAGGATGCCCCGGCGATGAGGTCAGGCGTAGCTAACGACTGCTGCCAGCGGACGTAGAGTTCGTTGCTTTCCATGAGTCTCAGGAAGCGCCGGTAGTCTGGGTTATTTTCTTTGGCCATGTCCAGGAGCTCTTCCACGTTGGGCGTAATTGCTTTATCGTAGCGTTCGGCTAATTCGCCTTCGGTAAGGACAGGAATAAGGGGTTCGGTAATGCCCGTAAGCAAACTGAGTTGCCGCTGTTCCTCAAAGACATCGCCTTGTATATAGATAAGATCATTCCGCAAGCTCAAAGCCAGCGATTGCAGACGTACCTGGTCTTTCAGTGGAATGTTGCCTTTCTGCACCTGCACGGCATAGGCCTGAATCAGTGTATCTACTCGGGCGACCTGGGAGGCTATACTTTCGATTTTTCGGAGATCAAAGTACAGGTTGAAATACTGCTGCCGCAGTTGGAAGCGGAGGTTACGCACGAGTTGCTCGAACTGCAATTCGGCTAACCCGACATTGGATTTAGCAAACTCGATCTCATTTTTCTTCTTGCCTCCCATATAAATTAACTGCTGAATAGCCAGTTGTTTCTGGCCTTTACCGCCCACATCCAGCACACGGTGCTGCGGGGGATTCACTGCATTCAGTTCCACCGAAGCGTAGGGCAATTCCCAAATCCTGGCCTGAATGACGCCCGCCTGGGCTATATTAATGTTGTACTGCTCGGCCAGGAGCAGGAGGTTGTTCTGTCGGAAAGCGTCCTCGCTTTGCTGCAAAGTCAATTGCGCTTGTAGAGGAGAAAAGGAGAAAGGGAGAATGCAGGAA
>JBBSKK010000185.1:0-6438 GCA_038256395.1 Cytophagales bacterium
CTTCGGTGTCCTTTAGCCGCAGCTTGCTCAATTCTTCCAGCGTGTAATCAGATACTTTGCCGTGGCCCGTGGTAGTTCGGTCGAGGGTCGGGTCGTGCATGAGAACGATCGCGCTGTCTTTGGTGTAGCGCGGGTCGATTTCCAGGATCGCCCAGGTATGCCTCAGTGTATTTTCAAAGGTAGCCAGGCAATTCTCGGGATAACCCGGCCCTGCCCCGCCCCGGTGGGCGCTCACGAACGGAATCCGGTCAGGGCTGTAACTCAGGAAAGCCCGCAGTTGACGGGGGCTGTCCAGGTCGAGGACGTGGAGTTTTGGGGTTTGGGAAAAAGAAGTAAAGCCGGGGAAAACGGCTACCGCAATGAGCAGTAATGTTCGGTATCCCCGGCTAGTGATCGTGCTGCGCATCAGTACTTTGGATTTTGCACTAGTTTGGTATTATTCAGCTCGGGCAGCGGAATGGGTAGTACTTCGTTTTTGCCCGCTACAAAACCCTCCGACGCCAGCATAGTCGCGGCGCGGCCCGTGCGCACGAGGTCGTACCAGCGGTGACCTTCGGTGGCCAATTCCAATCTCCGTTCGTTGTAGATATTTGCCAGCGTGGCCGCTATGGATTTCAGACCCACGCGGCCGCGCACGGCGTTCAAGAGTGTGGCCGCCCGCGCCAGGTCGCCGCCGCCCTGCACCAGGGCTTCTGCCTCCATAAGGTAGGTGTCGGCCAGACGCATTTCGATGACGTTTTGCGGATAGTTGAGCGCGGAAGGGCCGGCGCCTTTGCTTTCAAAAACCTTCAACGGCGCGTACTTTTGGATAAAATGCCCGGTGTTCTGGTAACCGGGAATGTAGGTGGCTTTCTTGGCTTTCACCAGGCTATCCACATCTGCGATCGTGGCTTTAAAGCGTGGGTCGTAGTGCAGAGCATTATACAACCCCGGAGTGATAGGACAACCGCCCCAACCCGAGTAGTATTCGGGGCCGTTGTAGCTGCGGGGGCCGAACATTTTGCTGGCCACCAGCCCCTCCACTTTCGAAGCATTTCCCCAGCCGGAGGCCGCAATGGATGTGTGGGGTATCTCGATAATGGCCTCGCTGCTAAATGGATTGTCGGGTTTGAATATGTCGTTGAAATTATTGAGCAACTGATAGCCGTACTTGTTGGTGGCGCCCGGCGTACCGTTGACCTGGCCCAACAACTCGGCAGCTTTTGCCCACTTTTTTTCAAACAAGTATACTTTTCCCAGCAATGCCCGCGCCATGCCTGCGGTCACGCGTCCGCCATCGGTGGTGGCGGGTACCCTGTCGGGCAGGTTGGTTTCGGCGATAGCCTCGGTGAGGTCTTTTTCGATTTGGGCGTACACCGCTTCCGGCGTGGCCTGCGTCACGTTGTAAATCTCGCTCTTTTCGATGGGCGCAGTAAATAAAGGCACCTTGCCGAACAGCCGCACTAGTTCAAAGTAATAATAGGCCCGCAGGAATTTGGCCTCGGCCACGTACCTTTTCTTGACCGCCTCGCTAAAGCCAGGAATATTGCCCTCCATTTTGTTCAAAATGGTATTGACACGGGAAATCCCCGCAAAGTTTTTCTCCCAGAAATCGAGCTGTGGCCCGTTGGCGGGGTCGAGCGTAAATGCATTCATGGTGTTCAGGAAGGGTACGTCGGACGAGCTGCCCCCGCCGCCGTAGCAATCGTCGGAGGCAGCATTCAGACTGGCGAAGTTGCCGTACTGCGCGGTTCCCTCCCAACCCATGGGGTCATAGGCCGCCACCAGGCCGTTGAACACCTCCTCGGGATTCTTGTAGTAGTTTGATTCCACCTGAGTGGCCTTGGTGTCCACATCCAGAAAACTATCCCGGCACGAACTCAGTAGCTGCAGGCTGGTCGCCAGCAGGGCAGTGTATATGATATGTTGCTTTTTCATTTTTGTTTTTTTTAAAATTAAAAACCAAGATTGAGACCCAGCAGGAACGAACGCGACTGCGGGTAAATGGCGCGGTCGATGCCGTAACTGCTGCCGCCGATTTCGGGGTCGTAGCCGGAGTATTTGGTAAACGTCAGCAGGTTGTTGCTGCTTACGTAAATCCGCGCCTTTTGCAGGCCGATTTTGCTCGAAACGGCACTCGGCAACGTGTAGCCCACCTGCATCGTCTTTATGCGGAAATAGTCGCCGCGCTCCAAATGAAAATCGGAAGGATTGGCGAAGTTCTTATTCTTGTCTTTCGTCGTTAGGAGCGGGTAAGCGTTCGAAGTACCCTCTCCCGTCCAGCGATCCAGGACGCTGGTCTGCCAGTTGGCGGTGGGGATGTCCAGGCGGCGCAGGCCCTGGAAAATATCGTTGCCTGCTACGCCTTGCCCGAATACCAGGAAGTCGAAATTTTTCCAGCTAGCATTGGCCGTAAAGCCAAACGACCAGTTGGGGATGGGGTCACCGATAAAGGTGCGGTCTTCCGAATTGATTTGTCCGTCGTTGTTGATATCCGCCCAGCGGAAGTCGCCGGGTTGCGCTTTAGGCTGAATCGGCTTGCCGTCGGGTCCGGTGTAGGCTTCGATTTCCTGCTGGTTTTGGAAAATACCCTGTGTCTGGAAACCGTAGAACGAGCCAATGGCGTGGCCGACCGCCGTACGGGTCAGTTCGTAGCTGCTGTTTTGCAGCTTGGCCCCGCCTTCCAGGAATTCCTTTTCGTCGCCCAGGAATTTCACCTCATTTTTCAGGTACGAAACATTCCCTCGCAGGTTCAGCTTTACCGCGCCGACCTGCTTGCGGTAGCCCAGTTCCAGCTCGACGCCGCGGTTGCTCATATCGGCAACGTTGCCGAAGGAGGCACCCGTCGCGCCCACGTAGCCGGGGAAAGATACGGTTTGCAGAATGCCCGTCGTCAGCTTGTTGTACCAGTCGAAGGTCAGGTTCCAGTCCCGGAAAAGCACCATATCCACGCCGAAGTTTAGCTGACTCGTCTCTTCCCAGCGCAAATCGGGATTGGCGGGTGCGTCGGGGCTGTAGCCGATCAGGTAGTTGTCGTTGCCGAAGGTGAAGTTCCGGCCTCCGCCGACCGTGGAGAGGTAGCGGAAGTTACCCAGCACGTCGTTACCCGTCACGCCGTAGGACGCGCGGAATTTTAGGAAACTTACCGCGTTCTCGTTCGTCCAGAAATCTTCCTGCGAAGCCACCCAGCCAAAGGAGGCAGAAGGGAAGTACCCGAAGCGGTTATTGAAGCCAAAGCGCGAGGAACCATCGCGCCGAATGACACCCGTAAACAGGTACTTTTCGTCGTAGTTGTACGTAACGCGACTGAACAGCGAGCTGACTTTGTGGTTGATTCCCTCGTAGCCGCTGGCGTTGATGTCGTTGGCCGAGGTACTGTAATTCATCGAAGCCTCCTTGAAGGTATTCACCGGAAGATTGAAGTAAGTCACGTTCAGGCCCGTCGTGTTGTTGTCGAGATAAGCCCCCTGCCCCAGCAGCACCGTAAAGTCATGCTTTCCGCTGGCTCGGCGGTACGATACGGTATTTTCCAAATTCCAGTTCAATGTCTTGCCGCTGAAACGGCTGAACGAAGTTTGGTTGGATATCTGGTTGGAATTAAGATAACTAATCGGCGAAAAATTTTCGTTGCCGTTGTAGGAGAGCGATGTTCCCACCGTGGAGCGCAGTTTCAGCCCCTTTATTGGTTCGGCCTCTACGAACACGTTGCCCACGATGTCGTCGGACCAGCTGTAATTGCCCTCCCTGGTTTTGATAAAAGCCAGCGGGTTGGTCACCTGCTGCGCTACCTGATCGGAGATGGCGTAGGGATTTCCCTGCGCGTCGCGCACCACGGGTTGCGTGGAATAGGGTACCGAGTTAGCCACCGTGGGGTCGGTGATGACGAGGGGCGTAATCGGATCGAGCATAATGGCCGAACTCAGCGGTCCGCCGAAATCGGTGTTGCCGCCCACGCCGCTCTTATTATTAATGTGCGAGTAGCCGAGCGTTTGTCCGAAGGTCAGCCAATCCTTGATTTTGTGCGAGGAGTTGAGCCGGATGTTGTACCGCTTGAAACCGGAAATCTCCGACGCCACGATGCCCTGCTGGTCGTAATAACCGAAGGAGGTGTAAAAAGTCGAGCGGTCGGTCCCGCCGCTGACGCTTAGCTCGTGGTTTTGGATGCGGGCGTTGTTGTCGAAGATTTGCTTTTGCCAATCGGTGCCTTTCCCGAAGGAAGACGGGTTGGCGAAAGGTACCTTCTTGCCGTCGTTCACCGCCTGTTCGTTCATCAGCGTGGCGTATTGGGTGGCGTCCAGCAGATTCAGTTTTTTGGCCGGAGCCTGACTGCCGTAGTAGCCGCTATAGTTGACCCGAATGCCGCCTGCCGTACCTTTTTTTGTCGTGACCAGAATAACACCGGCGGAAGCACGCGCTCCGTAAATGGCCGCCGAAGCGGCGTCTTTCAAGACTTCGATGGATTCTACGTCACCAGGATTCAGGTAGTCGATACCACCCGTACCCACCACGACGCCATCCACCACGTAGAGCGGATTACTGGCCCCTTCGTTCAGCGAAGTCGTGCCCCGAATCCTGACCGTAGCCGAAGAACCGGGTGCTCCTGAGCTGGACGCGATCGTAAGGCCCGAGGCGCGGCCTTGTAAAGCCTGTTCCAGGCGACCGATTTGCTGGTTTTCCAAATCCGAGGATTTTACGCTGGAAATGGCCCCGGTCACCACGCTTTTCTTTTGGGTACCGTAGCCCACGACCACCACTTCCTGCAAAGCCTGAATATCGGCAGCCATCGCGACATCGAGCAGTTGCCTACCGTTCAGTTCGACGGTTTTGGTGACGAAGCCGATGTAAGAAAACACCAGTGTCTGCACGTCGTCGCCGATATTGAGATTGTATTTTCCGTCCACGTCCGTGACGGTTCCCTGCATGGTGCCTTTGGCCACGACACTCACGCCCGGCAGCGGCTGACCGTTTTCCTGATCCGTTACCTTGCCGCTTACCGTTTGCAGGACTTTGATTGGCGCAATCCTTTCGTAGGCTTTGTTTTGGCCTGAGCTACGAACGAGGTTTTCCAGCCGGAGCGAGGAGTCGGAAGTTTCGCGCTGGCCGGGGGCCGTCCGGCGCTCCGGCTCCCGGGAATAAATGACGTAGTACTTCTCCCGCAGCTTTTCGTATTTCAGACCCAGCGGATCGAGCAGCCGTTGCAGACTCTCGTCGATGTTGGCCGCCCGCTCAAAGTCCACGGAACGCACCGTTTTGCCTTTGACCACCTCGACCTCGTAGTTGAAATACACCTTGTATTTTTTCTGCAAATCGCGCAGTACTGACTGCAATGTTCGGTTTTTCAGATCCAGGTCCGCCTCCTGGGTTTCGGGCTGCGAATCTGTGCCGCCGCCGTAGGTTGGCATCACGCCCAACGACAGTACGCTCACCCAGAACAATGCCTTGATAAGTATGGAATTTTTCATCGATTTATAAATTTACTGAATTGATTATAAAGGTCTTATAACTAGTTTGGCTTTAATAATTGTAGGTTAGGGCATATTTTTGAACACGATCTTTTTCTGTTCATAATCGACTTCCGCGTCGAGCGATTTGGTTAAGGTTTGGAGTAAGAGGTCGATGTCGTCGGCGGGAAAAGTACCCTGGAACGTCTTCTTGCCTAATTGGCTGTCCTCGATTTTTACGTCAAAATCGTAGTTGTCTTCCAGGAGCCGGGCGATTTCGCTCAGGGATATGTTGTCAAACACCAGCAGATTATCCTTCCAGGCCGTGTGCGTGGCCGGGTTCACTACTTCTTTGATCAGTGCCTGCTGGTTTGCCCGCACCATGTCGCCGGGTTTCATCGTCACGGTTTTACCGGCCACATTATCCAGTACTTTCACCTTCCCGGTTTTCAAGACTACTTTGGTCTCCCCTCGCCGATTTTGCACGTCGAAGGTGGTTCCCAGCACTTCCACCGTCACCTCCTTCGTAAGCACCCGGAACTTCCGGTAGTCGGCGGTTGCCGAAGCGTTTTCGATGCTCACTTCTTTTACTTTCCGCACCTCGAAGAATGCTTCCCCTTCCAGATATACATCGCGGCTTCCCTGTTGCCAGTCTTTGGCGTAGGAAAGTCGGGAGTTGGCGTTCAGCGTGACCCGCGAACTATCGGGCAGAAACACAATCTTCGTTTCACCATAGCCGCTACTGACCAAGACGTTGGAATCGGAGAGAAGATCGGGATTAAGGAAAGCTACCAGGCCCGCAATCAACGCCACAGAAGCCGCCAACCAGTACCACCTGGGATTGGAGGCTCGACCGGACAGCGGAATTACCTTTTCCCCATCGTGGATCCTTTGGTGTATCGCAGCTTGTAGCCTGGCCACGCTGGCGTCGGAGATTTCATCCGGCGCAAATTCAAGTGATTTGATAAGGAGTACGGCTTCGTTTACCGTAGGGGACTGGGCCGGATTTTCTTTCAGC
>JBBSKK010000186.1:0-6427 GCA_038256395.1 Cytophagales bacterium
GACGGCACGGGCGGCAGGTCGCTCTGAATGCCGAGGTCGCGGGCCAGCCGGATAGTGTACGGTACGCCCACTTTCAGGATCAACTGGGCTGAAACGGTGTTGACCGAGTTGGACAGCGCCCCTTCCAGCGAGTAGCGCCCGCCGTACTTATTGTCGGCATTCTGTGGCGACCAGTTCTCGAACTGCTCGTAGGTCGTAAGCTTGTTTTCAATGTACTTGCAGGGCTGCACGCCCTTTTCCAGGGCGGCAGCGTACAGAATCGGCTTGAACGTGGAGCCGACCTGCCGCTTGGAAGTGACGTGGTCGTACTTGAACAAATTGTGGTTGATGCCGCCGACCCACGCCCGGACGAAACCCGTTTCGGGTTCCATCGACACCATGCCGGTGTTCAGGAATTTCTCGTAGTACGCCAGCGAATCCATTGGACTCATCGTGCGGCGCGAAGTGCCGTTCCAACTTGTGAGCGTCATCGGCACCCGTTTTTGGAACGCCTCCTGAATTTCGTTCTCGGAGGCCCCCGCCGCCTTCATGCGCTGGTAGCGCGGGGAACGGCGCATGGCATTTTGCAGCACGGTTTTGTCGCTGCCCCAGGGATCGCGGCCCTGCCAGTGCAGGTTAAATTGTTTTTGCAGCGTCGCCATCCGCCGGGCCACGGCCCGCTCGGCCTCGCGCTGAAGCTTGGAATCCAGCGTGGTGTAGATTTTCAGGCCGTCGGTGTAGAGATTGTAGGCGTCGCCGTTGCGCTTGTACTGGTTGGCGCACCACTCGGCCAGTTCCACCCGCAGTTGCTCGCGGAAGTAAGGGGCAAGGTTTTGCTCTTCCTCCTTTTTATCGGCTTTTTCTTTTTTGGTAACCAAAGCCAGTTTTTTCAAAGAATCCGCCTGCTCGGGCGTGAGATAGTTGTATTTGGCCATCTGCGCCAGCACTACGTTGCGCCGCTTTGTAGCCCGCTCGGGGTGATTACGCGGGTTGTAGGAAGTCGTGGCTTTCAGCATCCCAACCAGCGTGGCGGCTTGCTCGGGCTTGAGTTTTTTGGCCGTGGTATTGAAAAAATACTTCGCCGCCCGCTCGAGGCCGAAAATCGTGCCGCCGAAGGAGACGGTGTTCAGGTACAGTTCCAGGATTTCCGGCTTGGTATAGACCGCTTCCAGCCGCCGGGCCAGAACCATCTCCCGCGCCTTGTTGATTGGCATATCCAAAATCCAGTAATCCCGGCGCGGATAGAGGTTCTTGACAAGCTGCTGCGTAATCGTGCTGCCGCCGCCCGAACTTTCTTTTTGTAATAAAATACTCTTGATAACTACCCGTGCCAAACTCCGCGAATCGACGCCGTGGTGCTGGTAGAAACGCGCGTCTTCGGTCGATACCAGGGCTTCGATAACCGTGGTATCGATGTCGCGGTAGGCAATGTTGGTGCGGTCGTAAATGAAATACCGTCCCAACAGCACGCTGTCGGCGGAATAGACCTCGGAAGCGGTGTCGTTGCGCTTATCCTTCAACTCGCGCCGCGAGGGCATATCGCCGAAGAAGCCCATGATGACGAAGAGGTAAAACGCAATGCCCAGCGAAAAGACAAGCGTGGCCAGGACCCCGCCGAAAAGCAGTAGCAAGCGGAAAAAACGCCCGCGACCGCTTCGGTTGGCTTTTTGCCAGGTTTTTTTCAGGAAATTTCTCAAAAAATGGGGGAGTAAGGAATAAAATTGAATAAGAAGGCGACCAGTAGAAACGTGCGACGCGGCGCAATCTTGTCTGCCAACTCGGTTGGGCCAAAAATAAGAAAATCCGCCCTGCAACGTTCTTTTAATCCCTCGCCCGCCGAAACCTAACTTTACCGCCATGAAAAAGACCCACGGCCTGTTTGTGTTCCTGACCCTCGCCGCCCTAAGCTGCACCCCGCCCGACGCCGCCCTCGAAAAAAACTACCAACTCGACCCCACAAACACCCTGCAGCTTGACAAGCCCGAAGGGCAGGAAATCCTTATCGGTGATCAACTGGATTTACAGAATTTGGTACGCGTGACCGACCGAAACGGACAGTCGGTGAGTGTTCCGGCCCGGGCGATTCAGTATCTTGTCAATAACCAGTCCGTTAGCGGTTCTCAGTTTCAGGCGGCGGCGGTGGGTAGCTATAATTTCACGGTAAGAATAGGCAATCGGGCCAGCAACTCCTTCACGATCAAGGTGCTGCCCTACAAGCTGGTGCGAATCCCCGTCGTGTTTCATACCGTGAATTCCACGCTTACCGAAGTGCAGATCAGCCGCATGGTTAAGGGCATGACGGACGCTTTCCGCAATAAGTGGAATCCTTACAATGGAGCTAAAGACGAAAGGGCGGTGGATAACTTTGTGGAGTTTTACGCGGCCGAAACGAATCCCTCGGGACGCACACTACCGATCAACGGCCTCGACGCCGTCACTTCTTCTAGGACAACCTTCACCTCGAAAGAAGCCGTGTACGAAGCCTGGAACAACTACTGGAATCCGAACCGCTTCCTCAATGTGTGGGTGTACGATATTTCGCGGGAAGAAAGCCTGAGCGGCTTTGCCTATAACCTCCCCGTGACGCGGGCCGGCGCGGGTTTCCGGGTGCAGTCAGCCAGCCGCACCTCGCCGGATTTGCCCTATGGCGTTTATCTTAACAAAAGCGACTTAAATGACAGCCGCTCCAGTACGTTAGCGCACGAGGCGGGCCACGTGCTGGGCCTGAACCATGTCTTCGACGGCAACGGCGACGAAAGCAAGTCGTGCAGCAGTACCGACCCTGATTATTGTGCCGACACGCCTTATTACGATCGCGGTACCTACATGGATAACTACCGCACTTTGCGCCAGCGCCGCACGGCCTGCGACGGCACCAGCTACGTGAGTACCAACATCATGGACTACTACCTGGGCTACGAAAACTCCTTCACCCGCGACCAGCGCGACCGCATTCAGCATACGCTCAGCTATGGCCGCTGGCTCCCCTCCCTCGCCAACAACGACCCAAGGGCACGGCAAAGCACCGAAATGGATTACGTCAAAAGACCAGACGATTACGTATTCGTCCCGCCCGTCATCTGCGCCAAAGAGTTTTTTTAATGATGAGTGATGAATGAGATTCTGGACGTTGGATGCTGAATTCTGGATTCTTGCTTACCTTCAGGTCATGAAGATAGTGAAAGTGCCGATAGCCAAACATCAATAACCCAAGCCCAACAAAAACCTCTACATCATCGCGGGCTGCAACGGGGCGGGCAAAACCACAGCTTCCTTCACTAACCTGCCTGAAATAAAAGTTACCGGGACAAAATTTAGGAAGCCAAGAAAAAAGGATACACGACTACTTTGCTTTTCTTTTGGTTGAATAGTGTAGAACTTGCGAAAGAACGGGTTAAAACGAGAGTGGCAGAGGGCGGTCATAATATCGAGCCGGACGTAATTGAGAGACGATACCATAGAGGCATCAAGAATTTGTTTGAGATATATTTGCCAATCGTGGACGGGGGTTTTATTTATGACAACTCGGCTGGGGAACCCGAACTTTTAGCGCAAAAGATGATCGATGGACAACTCGGCGTTTTGAATGAATTTAAATTTGACGAACTAAAAAAATACTATGACCACCGTTGAAGAGCAAATAGAGTTGAGGGGCAAACTCCAGTTAGGACTAAAAGGACCTACGAAAAACTCATTGAGTTCAAGAAGCTAAAAGGCACTGATCTCGTAGTCATGCGTGATGGCAAAATTGTGAGAATTAAGCCCGAATAAACTTCCTTATTCGGGCGACGCTCACACTTTTCTCCCGCAAAATGACGGCGATTTAGGCGAGTGGGCCTTTAAAATTGGTCGCTTAATTATTCTGGTGTTTCCTAATTAAATTTCGCATTCGTAAAACCGAACGCGCGTATCGCCCACATCGATAAAGGTAATGGAGCTATTCGCATCGCCGTAGCGCTCAAAGTCCGAAACACGGCTATGTCCGACTACCTGGTGGTAATTAGGGAGAAAGTCGGCTTTGGTTTCGGCTTGGTCGGCCCAGATTGGGCCGCCGTAAGCTTGCCAGCCGCCGCGCTTGCGGCCTACTTCGAAAAGGATGTCGCGGTACTTGCCGTTGTCGATTGCGTTCAGTGTTTCGGCTAGCTCCTCTTTCTTCATTTCACTAAAAATGGAGAGGTGCCGCTTGTACCAACCCTGCGAAACACCCGCATGGGTGAAGAGGTAGCGGCCTTGCTGCCAGGCAATTTTGAACAAATCTTTATTTTCCTGAAATAAACCGCCCAGCGTTCCCTGCAAATCGGCGCGGTGACCGGAGCATTGGTAAAGCGGGTAATGCAGGTACTGTGCGTCGTGGTTACCCAGCAGCAACGTTACGCGCTCGGGCTGGCTTTTCTGGAAAGCAATAATTTCTTCCAGATTCTGAATGACTTCCAGGTCGGGAATATCCTGGTGTGGATCGACGTAGTCGCCGATGAAGATGATTTGGTCGGCTTCCGTGCCTTCGATTTCCTTCCAGGCGTCGCGCCCGTGGACATCGCCGATGGCTATGAGGTGCATGGTTTTACTTTTTTTTGATTAAATCGCGGCTTCGGTTTGAACCGAAAACTGCTTTTCCAATTTTGAACAAAAAAACTAATCCTCCAGCTTTCCTGCCCATGAATCCCGAAATCCGAATCGTCGAAGAAAAAGTCCTGTCCGACAACTGGTACGTGCTGCGAAAAATCACCTTCGACTACCAGCGTAAAGACGGTAGCTGGGAACGACAGTCGCGCGAAGCCTACGACCGGGGCAACGGAGCCACGATTCTGCTGTACAACAAAGAGCGGCAAAAAGTCATCCTGACCCGGCAGTTCCGGCTACCGACTTACACCAACGGTAACCCGACGGGCATGATGATCGAAGCCTGCGCGGGTCTGCTCGATAAGGACAACGCGGAGGACTGCATCCGGCGCGAAACCGAAGAAGAAACCGGGTATCAGGTACGGGAGGTCAAGAAGGTTTTCGAGGCGTATATGTCGCCCGGCTCGGTGACGGAAATTCTGTATTTCTTCGTAGCGGAGTACAGCCGGGATATGCAGGTGGGGGAAGGCGGCGGCCACGCCGACGAGCAGGAAAATATCGAAGTGCTTGAAATCAATTTCGAGGATGCCTTATCTATGATTCAAAACGGCGAGATTAAAGACGCCAAGACGATTATGCTGCTCTACCACGCAAAGCTGCACGGGCTGCTATAAAGAACGCTGACAGCGTTTTTTAGCGCTGTCAGCGTTGGCGGATAGAAAGAATTTCCGTAAAAAACTACGAATTCGGCTCTACCGTCGGCTCCGATTTCTTGCCCGTGAACTTGTCCATTAGGTCACGGAGCATTTGCTCGGCGTCGGGAAAATTTTCTTTCAGGGCATCGGTGCCTTTGGTTTTGAGTTGCTCGAAGTAGTCGGGGACTTTGTCCACAGTACCTTCGGCCTCGTCGCGGAGATTACCGGCTTTTGATTTCAGGTCTTCCAGCATCTTCTCGCCTTCTTCGGTTTGTAGGTACTTGTACATACTGGCTCCGGCGGCGGCTCCCAGCACGAAAGTGGCTAGGTGTTTGGCGTTTACGCTCATAGTTTCTAGGGAGGTTTAGATTATGGTTTTTACCAAATGTACGAAATTATTCCTTACTGCAAACGACATTGGACGTTGAACCGGTTCGCCGGTGCGGTTGGACTTTTGATCAAAATTTCGCGTCAGTAGCCTTCTCAAAACGGTGTCTCCTCCGCAATGCGTTCTTGCAAAAAAGCCCGCACGTCGCCCCTGGGCTGGCGACATAGGTACACGCGGGTGCCGTACTCGCGGGCGTTGACATTCTGGATGCGGCCAATTTCTTTGATGTCGCCAAAACCGCGTTGCACGTCTTCCCCTATCTCGTCATTGACGTAAATTAACTCCCGGATTTCGTGGTCGAGCAAGTCGGGAGCCCAGTACAAAAAGCTCTCGTTAAAACACATGGGTTCGGGCAGGCTGTATTTTTTGCCGATGATGGCGACTGCACCCGCCTGTCCGTAATTTGCGCAGAAAATCAGGACGTACTTATTGTCACCCGTCTGCTGGTAGGCGCTTCGCACAATGCGCGTGAGTTCTTCCCAGCCCAGCATGTCGGCGTAGTCCTGCGGTAGCGAGTGGATGGTGCCGTCCTCGAAGCGGCGCCCTGCGTCGATGCCGTAGTTTTTATCGAGTTTATCGAAGTAAGCCACTAAACCTTCCACTTTATAAACAGGCAGTCCGAGCGGCAAGAGCGGCGCAATACACAACAGCATTGCAATGGGAAGAAGGATTTTGCCAAAAGTTCTGGCTAAAATATTTTCCCAAAACACGGCCCCGGCGGCCAGCAGCACCGGAAAAACGCCAGCGGTATAGTAGCTCTTACCGCGTACCAAACAGAGGAAACCTATGGTAAAAATTACTGCTA
>JBBSKK010000187.1:0-6427 GCA_038256395.1 Cytophagales bacterium
AAGTCTTCCTCGATGGGGTCGGTGAAGCGGGCGATGAAGCGGTCGCGGGCCGTTTTCGTCTCGCGCAGCTTGCGGGAGACGGCGCGGTAGGCTTCCGGCTCGGCGTACTTCAAGTACAAATCCTCTAACTCTGACTTGATGGTGTACAGCCCCAGGCGGTGGGCCAGCGGGGCGTAGATGAAAATCGTCTCAGAGGCAATTTTCAACTGCTTGTCGCGCGGCATACTGTCGAGCGTCCGCATATTGTGCAGGCGGTCGGTGAGTTTGACCAGAATCACGCGCACGTCGTCAGAGAGCGTGAGCAGCATCTTGCGGAAGTTCTCGGCCTGCTGCGAGGAGCCGTACTCGAACTTGCCCGAAATCTTGGTTAGCCCGTCAATGATCTTGGCCACTTTCTTGCCAAAAAGACGGCTGATGTCGTCGATGGTCATCTCGGTGTCCTCCACCACGTCGTGCAGCAGGGCGGCCACGATGGACGTCGTACCCAGCCCGATTTCCTCCACGACGATCTGCGCCACGGCCAGCGGGTGATAGATGTACGGCTCGCCCGAGCGCCGCCGCATGTCCTTGTGTGCTTCCAGCGAGGTGTTGAACGCCTTCTTGATGAGCTTGGCGTCGTTGTCTTTGAGAAAAGGCTTGGCGGTTTTGAGCAGTTTCCTGTATTTTTTCAGGATGTCTTTGCGCTCCTGCTCTAAGTCGATGTCAATAGTTTCCACGGTGTCGGATTCATTATTCAGTATGGCTACACCAAATTAGGGCATAATGCCCTTAATTTCAACTCCGTTGAAATGAGTTTAAAGTTTAAAGTTTAAAGTTTAAAAAATTAATTGTCTGTATATTAACACCTTGAAGTTAACGATACTGAATTTTTCTTATTGAAACTGTTAAATTATTTTTAAAAATAAATAAAAATTCACCTCGTCTGATTACCTTTGCAGTCCGAAAAACGGGTAGATGCCCGAAAAAGCGGCGAAATAAAATGCGGGCGTGGCGAAATTGGTAGACGTGCTAGACTTAGGATCTAGTGCCGCAAGGCGTGGGGGTTCGAGTCCCTCCGCCCGTACGATCGAAAAAAGCCCCCCTGCCGGGGCTTTTTTGTTTAATCGTTGAACTGTGTAATTGTTGAATTGCTGGTTATTTGTGTTTGCTCGCAACCAACGATTTGAACAAATAACAATTCAACATCAATTACACGATTACACGATTACACAATTCAACAAATAGCAGCACCACCGTTTCCCACAAAGACAAACGCTACAAAAATATGGACGTCCAATTAGAGAAGAGTTCCCCTACTTTGGCTTCGCTGACCGTGAAGTTTACGAAGGATGATTATCAGGAAAAAGTCGATAAGTCCATCAAGGACTACGCCAGGAAGGCCACTTTGAAAGGTTTTCGGCCCGGCAAAGTGCCGCCTCACGTCATTACGCGCATGTACGGCAAGAGCATTAAGGTGGACGAGATCAACCACCTGCTCAGCCACGCCGTGACGGATTACATCCGCGACAACAAGCTACCGATCGTCGGCGACCCGCTGCCCAACCGCAAGGAAGATGAAAGCATAGACTGGGACACCCAGACCGACTTTGAGTTTGTCTTTGACCTGGGCCTGGCCACCGATTTCGAGGTGGATCTGTCGGAAGTGGCCGCCGTGCCGCACTACAATATTACGGTGGACGATAAGGAAGTCGAGGAGTCCGTCGGCAAGCTGCGCGACCGCTTTTCTGACCCGATCAACCCCGAAACTTCCGAACTGGGCGATACGCTTTTTGGCGAGTTGAAGCAGGAGTCGTCGGAGTTTACGACCAATACCGCCATCCCGACCAAGCGGATTAAGGAAGAGCGACAAGCGAAATTCCTGGGCGCCAAGAAGAAAGACGAAATTGTGTTCGATATTCAGGACACCTTTGAAGACGAAGCGGCCATCGCTCACGTCACGGGCAAGAAGAAAGAGAACGTCGGCGACCTCACGGGCGATTTCACTTTCATCGTAAACGACATTACCCGCACGGCCCCCGCCGAGTTGAATCAGGAGTTTTTCGATAAAGTGTTGGGTCCCGGTACGGTGGAGAACGAGGAAGATTTCCGCGCCGAGGTAGCCAAAATCATCGAAGAAAACTACGCCCGCGAAACCGAGGCTTTGCTGACCCGCGACTTGGAGAAGGCGTTGCTGGACGAAATCAAGATCGACCTGCCCGCCGACTTCCTGAAAGAATGGCTGGTACGCAGCAACGAAGGCAAGTTCAGCCGAGAGGAGATCGAGGAGCAGTTCGAGAATTTCGAGAAGGCGATGAAACTGAACCTGATCAAAACTCGCATCGCCGACCAAACCGATTTGAAAGTCGAGTACCCCGAAATGCTGGCTTACACCAAGAACATGATGCGCGGACAGTTCGGTATGTACGGCGATAACGACGGCATGGACGAAATGATCGAGCGCATTGCCGCCGGCTACCTCGCCGACCGCGAGAAAGACAACTACACGACCATCTTCAACCAGGTGTTCGACCTAAAAGTGCTGGACGTCATCCGCGACGAGGTCGCCACCGAAGAGCGCACGGTCGGTGCGGAGGAGTTCGAGAAAATCATCAAGGCCACTAACGAAAGCGACGCGGCAGTGGAAGAAAGCATCGAGGAAGAAGCCTGACGTATTCCTTTTCCATAAAAAGCGCCTCCCCGCAGATTTGCGGGGAGGCGCTTTCTTTTTGGAAAAGTCTAGATTTTACTTCTTCGCCGTCGAGTCTTGCTTCGCCGCGTTGGGGTTGTTTTTCTTGTATTCCTCGTTCAACCCGTCGATCATTTTTTGCGTGACGTTGAGCGTAGAGTCGGCGTAGAGGATGCCGCCGCCCTTGGAGTAGCCGAGGACGAATTCGTAGGCGTTGTCCTTGTTGTATTTCTCGATGTACTGATAAATCTTGTCGTAGAGTTCGGCGTTTTTATCGGCTTCTTCCTGAGCCAGCGTCTGGGCCGAGCGGTCGCGGTAAGCGATTAAATCCTGCTGCTTCTTGCCGAGTTGTGCTTCAGTGGAACGGGCCTGGTCGAGGGTCATACTCTGGGCTTTCTGCTGGAAAAACTTGATTTCGTTTTCCAAAGAACGCCCCCGATTGGAAAGGTCGTTTTCCAGTTGGTAGCGCTTGTTTTCCAATTCCTTACGGGTGTCGTCGAAGAAAGTGTAGTTGGTCAAAAGCGAATCCACCTGCACATAAACGATGCGGCGGTCACCAATGCCGGTGGAGTCCGAGCCAGAAAAAGAGTTCGTTTTGTTACCGGAAAAATGTAAGAAAAACAGGACGATGACCGCGACGGTCAGGATGGCATTCCAGATAAGGGAGGTATTGTTGTTCACGGGTTTGAATTATGAATTATGAATTATGAATTATGAATTATGAGATAGGGATTTTCACCTATTTCAAATAGGGCGCAAAGATAGCGAATTGTGCATCATGCCCTAGGCGTAGGCGGGAAAATTGGTGCGATGTGCTAGGTTCTCGATACGATGGTCTCTTTGACAGATAGCTGCCGGACGTAGTAGCCCGCCAAGCCGGAGAAGCCCGCCACGAGGCCGCTCAGCAGCGTGACCGAGAACATCAGGGCGGTGCCACTGGAGAGCGAAAACAGTTCGGCAATGCGGTTGGACATGCTGCCCTGGGTGCTGTTCTGGATAAACGTGGCGTAGGCCAGCCACACCGTGGACACAGCCGCCAAACTCACGACATAGGCCACTCCCGGGTGTTCGGAACGCCACAGGCACACCAGAAAAGGCACCACGGCAATAACCCACCACGGCAGGATGAATTGCAAAAGGGCCGTAGCGACCAGGATAATGAGATAATTGATGAGAACGCGCATAACTTATTTCTTTTTGAAGGTCCAGGTTGATTGCAGGCGGGAATTTTTCTCCTCCGGCGATTTAAGGTAAATAAGTTCGTTCAACTCGCCCTTCTCCCACTTTGCCAGCATATTCATGTACAGCGGACTCGCCGGATTACCGGATTGTCCGCCGGGATACAGACCGTAGGCTTTGGGTTCCGGGCCCAGCTCTACTACCATGCGCCACGAGGGGCCGTGGTGGTGCGTGGTGGCGTTGACCACGCTGCCGCCGCCGCCGTTGCGGACGGGCGTCGAGTTGAAAGGCTTCAACGCACGGCTGAGGTGGACAATTTCGGTGTCTTTAACCGTGGCCCACTGCCAGGTCGGACTCATGGGTCCATGCCTTGCGGTCAGGGTATCGAGGGCGGCCTTGAAACTCTGCTGGACGATGTCCGAGATCGTTTCTTTGGTGGGCGTCTTGACGTTGTCGAACCAGCGGGCGTCGGGTTGTTTCAGGATCAGGTACTCGGTGCGGTCGCGCGTCGGGTAGCGGAAGGCCAGTGAGTCGGAGTAGAATTCATCCTTCCAGATGGCCGAACTTAGCGTGCCGACCCACTCCTCGAAAATAGAAGGCGCGATCGCATCGGCGCTGTTGACCATATTCCAGTCGGCCAGGGTTTGGTAGGCTACTTTCTGGCCGGGACCCAGCGGGGCCACTCGCAAATATTCCAGCAGCGTGGGCAGCATCGTGCGGGCCAGTACGCTAAAATTATCGTTTTGCAATACCCGAAAGCTGTCCGCCGTGGCCTGGGTCATTTGTTCGAGCCGCTCGTTGATGCGAATCGCCCGCTCCGGCGGCGCGAACCGCCAGTTGATGTAGTACGGGTAGCTCGGGTCGGTGGACGACTGGTTGGCCGAGCTCACGTAGCCACGCGGCGGGTTTTTGACCGTAGGATTCTGCACCATCGGGATCCAGCCGCCCCAGTCGTCGGCGGGATTGCTGCCGTCGAGCAGGAATTTGCCCTGCTCTTTCCGCTTCAAAGGAAACTTACCGTTGACGGTGATGGCGATGTTCTTGCTGTTATCGGCAAAGACGAAGTTCTGTGCCGCGCCGACGAAGTGCGTCAGCGCCTTGCGGTAGTCGTCGTAGTTGCGGGCGACGTTGAGTTCATAAAAAGTGCGGAAACTGTTGCCCGGCTCGTGACCGATCCACTTCGCGGCCAGCGTCGGACCTGTGTAGCCTTTTTCCCCCTCGTAGTTCACGATGGGTCCGTGGTGGGTGTAAATCACATTTTCGTACACGGAATCGCTAGTACCCTTCACCGCGATCATTTCCAGCCGCTTGCGGGTTTTACGCCAGGCGTTATCGTACCAGTATTCGGCGTGGGTCGAGTCGCGGAATTTTATTTTGTACAAATCCAAAACGTCCGCGTCCACGTTGGTAACGCCCCAGGCCACGTTTTGGTTGAAGCCAATCACCACACCCGGAATACCCGGCAGCGAAACGCCGTACACATTCATGTCGGGCGTGTGCAACTGCACCTGGTACCAGATGGAGGGCAGCGTCAGTTCCAAATGCGGGTCGTTGGACAGTATCGGGTAGCCCGTGGCCGACTTCGCCGCGCTGATCGCCCAGTTGTTGCTGCCCAGGCCCTCCACATTGGGTTCGGACAAGGGTATAGCGGGCATCATATCGTTTTCCGCTTCCGTAGAATCCGACGTTGCATTTCTGGTCGAAGCACCCGGAATCGGTAGCGGGGTGAAGTTCCAGGGCGTTCCGGTGGGAATGACCGGACTCTCTTTCAGCATCGGGTAGTTCGGAAACAAATCGTTAACCGTCTCCCGGCCCAGCGATTTCAGCAAGTTCGTCATCGCCAGATCGTCCGCTCGGCCCGCTAGCGTCAACGTCATTTGTTCCAGCATATAGATGCACTTGATCGGCGTCCAGCGCTCGGGTTCATAACCCAGCAGTTTGTACTCTATCGGCACGTTTTTGGCCGATAGCTGATCGATGTAGGCGTTAATTCCGGCGGTATAGCCCAGCAACGCCTCGCGCGAAACGGGGTCGCTCATGGCGGTTTTCAAGTTCACCTCGGCTCCGTAGCCCATGCCCATCCGGCGGGCGCGGCGATCCATCTCGACCGTGCGCGAACCCAGCACCTCCGACAGCCGCCCGGCGGCGGCGCGGGTTTGCAGATCCATTTGCCACAGGCGGTCCTTGGCTGTCACGTAGCCCTGGGCGTAATAGAGGTCGTAATTGTTTTGGGCAAAAATGTGAGGCACGCCCACATCGTCGAAGCGAATCGTCACGCCTTCGCGCAAGCTATCAAGTTTGAGTTCGCGATCCTGGAAGTGTTCCGAGAACGGCACTTCACCATTTTGCCAAAAACCCGTGTAAGGACTGATGAAGGCGCCGAGGGCGGGGACGGCACCCCACGGACGGCTAAGCGCGTACACCAGAAAAACGGCGAAGGCCACGCTGAGCAATGCTTTTACATATTTCATAAAGTGGGTCGAGGGTACTGATTTTCAAATAAATCGCCAAGGTAGGAATTCGCCGCAAGAGCGGCAAATATTGCCCCTCAGGCCACAAAAAAAGCCGGACCATCCGGTCCGG
>JBBSKK010000188.1:0-6418 GCA_038256395.1 Cytophagales bacterium
AGTGGTACGGCGTAAAAATTAAGGTCGCCGAAGGGTCAAAAGACTGCCGGTTCTACCTCAATGTCAAAAACGAAACACTGCCCGAGGTGCTGGAACTGTTTGAGGCTGTATCCGGCGCCAAATCGGAAATAAACGGAAAAACGATCACCCTAAACGGAAGCCTATGCCCTGAAAACTAATTTAAAAAAACGGACGCTGCTCCATCTCGCCAAAGATAAAAAGGCAGCGTCCCGGTCTAATTCAACCCTTTACTGTTTCACTAAACCTTACACAAAAGTATGGAAATTACTTTATCTCCGAACCGTGGTCTGCTTAGTCGGTCACGGCCCCAATCCAAAATGGCTGCCATGTTAGCACTTCTCCTACTGTTTCTGAACCTAACGCCTATGCAGGGCGTGGCGGCGTCAGCCAACTCTCCAAGGGCGGCCAACGACATCAAAATATCCCTCAACCTGCGGGAAACCCGCCTGAAACAAGTTCTGGCCGAGATTGAGCGCCAGAGTCGAATGAGCTTCTTTTATAGTACGAGCCAGATCAATACCAGCCGGATAGTGAGTATCAGCGAGCAAGGTTCGCTGGAAGAAATTCTTCAGGAACTTTTCGCAGGTTCTGACATTGTCTGGCAAATCAAGGGCAAGCACATTTTGTTGAAGAAAAAGGCAACGGAAAAACTCCCGACGAAAGTAGCCGACCAGCCCCTGAGAGCGCAAAGCGAACCGAGATCAACGAATTACCTGGAGGTTGTAAGTCCTTTGGTCGTAATCAAAGGCTCGGTTTTCGACAGCAATCGTGAGCCGCTGGCGGGCGTCAGCGTGGTGGTGAAAAACACATCGCGGGGCACGGTCACCGACCAGGACGGCGGGTTCACGATCGAAATTCCGGCGGGAAGTTCGGTGCTGGTGTTTTCCTTCGTCGGCTATGTGCCGCAGGAGGTGGAAATTGGAAATCGCAGTACGCTAGAGGTCAACTTAGAGACCGACACCAAAGCCCTGAACGAAGTAGTGGTGGTCGGGTACGGTACGGCCATCAAGCGCGATGTAATCGGTTCGGTGGCTACCGTCACGGGACAAGAAATCAGGCAAGTGCCTTCTGCATCATTCACCGCAGGAATGCAGGGACGGGCCGCCGGGGTTAACATTCGCGAAACATCCGGTACGCCGGGCGCCCCTATCAGTGTGCAGGTGCGCGGGGTCAACTCCATTTTCACAGGCGTCGATCCGTTGTGGATCATTGATGGGATGCCCGTTTATTCGGGCGACGGACTGGGCCGCACGTCGGGCACGGTGTCGCAAAATCCCATGTCCACCATCAACCCCAATGACATACAGTCCATCGAGGTGTTGAAAGACGCCGCCGCAACGGCCATCTACGGTTCGCGCGGTTCCAACGGGGTAGTCATAGTCACGACCAAAGGGGGAAAGAAAGGTAAAGGTAAGGGGAACGTCAATCTCGATTATTCCACCGGAATATCCAACCTGACCCGCTCACCGGAAAGCATCGGCTTTGCTAACACCAGTGAATGGTTCCAAATCATGGACATCGCCAAGAAAAACGGGGGCCGGGGCGTGTTCGAACCCGGCGATATTCTGAACGCCAATTTTCCCACCTCTATTAGCCGCGAAGACGCGCTCAGGGTGAATACCAACTGGTTCGACTACGTGCTACGGCAGGGCAACTACCAGGATGCCAATTTCTCGTTCGACCAGGGGCTGGAAAAAGGAGCAATCTTCGCTTCTTTCAACTACCGAACCGATAAGGCTCTCAACGTAGGCAACGATTTTAATCGTTTGACGGGACGAATCAACGTGGATCTGGAACCCGTGAAAAACCTGAAAACGGGAGTAAGACTCAACGTGATGTATACCAACAACTACCGAAGCAAAACTGGCAGCGGTAATCCCGGCAGCTCTGGCGGAACGGTCGGCGGATTCGGTTCCGCCATCCAAACGGCCCTGCCGTGGTATCCGGTTCTCGACCCCGACGATGCTTCGGGCTATTGGAATCCGGGTGCGGGCAACCTGGCCCTTTCTTCCCGCCGTGATCTGAGTCTCGATAATAAGAAAACCTACCGAGCCTTGGGCAATCTGTACGTCGAGTACGCGCTGCCCTGGGTGGATGGCCTGTCAATTCGGGGGGAAGCGGCTACCGACTTGATCCAGGACAATAGCACCAACTGGATTTCCGGCACTGTTATCAACGCCGGGCGCACCTACGTGTACGAAGGAGCCATCACCCGGCCCTCGTACAACTACAATGCCTATCTCAAGTACAACAAAACGTTCAATGAGATGCACAGTCTTACGGCGGTGGCCGGTACCGAATCGCAGGTTACCAGCCAATACACCCGCGAAGTGGACGGGCGTGACCCCGTCGGCTACAACCAGGAACTGGGCAGTACCTCGCCGGGCTTCAAGGATAACAGCCAGGGGTTCCTGGGTTCGGAGCGTTATCTGCGTTCTTATTTTGGTCGGGCCAACTACAAACTGATGGACAAGTATCTGCTCGGAGTTAGTCTGCGTCGCGACGGCTCCTCGGCCTTCTCAGAAAACGTGCGCTGGGGCAACTTCGCGGCTCTATCGGCGGGCTGGATTATTTCCGATGAGAAATTCTTCACCAACCTCACCAGTCAGTTCAACCTGCTGAAACTGCGGGGGAGCTTCGGGCAGACGGGCAACCAGAATATTCCGGGCAACCAGAACATCAACATTCTGATCAATAGTGCTGGTAACCGCTACGGTACACCGGAGATTTTGGGCGCAGGCTCGACTATTTCAATCGGCAACCGGAACATTACTTGGGAAAAGACCAATAGCTACGATATAGCCCTGGATTTTGGTTTGCTTGAAAACCGGATTTCGGGAACGATCGCCCGCTACAAACAGAACGTTTTCGATATGTTGCTACAAATTTCCACCCCGCCCTCGGCTTCCATCGGCAGCGTGTACGGCAACGTGGGCGACATGACAAACTGGGGTTGGGAGTTCAATGTGAGTTCGGTCAATGTAAACACCAAGGGATTCAAATGGACGACCACATTCAACTTTTCTACCAACCACAACAAAATCCTGCGGCTAACTCCTGAGATGGAAAGGCAAAAAGGCAACACGCTTTTCGTCGGCGGGCAGTTGGGTCTTTACAAAATGAGTGAATATGCGGGCATCGACCCCGAACGCGGCGTCCACATGATCTGGGAAATTGATCGGGACAGGTTCAACGAAACCGGGGAATTTGTCCGCACCGGCCGCAAAATTCCGTTTACGGATACCAATTCTACCTTGAACGAAGTGGTGCTCGAAGACAAATCCAGCATTCCCACCTTCTTTGGAGGATTCAACAACAACTTTACGTACAAAGGATTCGACTTGGGCGTGTTCTTTACCTTTTCGGGCGGCAACTACCTCAGCAATAGCCTGGAAAGAAACTGGACTTCCCCCCAAAATGGCTATTGGATGAAAAAGAGCGACCTGCTGACCAACTCCTGGACGACACCCGGCCAGACCGACGCCCGCTATCCGTTGCTGTTCATGGAAGGATTTGCCCCACCCACCACCGCCTGGGATTTGAACGCCATCGACCCGAACACGGGCTTGAAAGGCTGGTGGAAAAACCCGGATATCAATGAGCTTGTGCAGCCCAACGCCCGTGAAACCTACGACAAGAATGGCGGGCGGGTGATGACGAAATATTTAGAGAAGGGGGACTACCTGCGACTAAAAACGCTGACCCTGGGCTATAACCTGCCCCGAAAACTCACGAATTCGCTACACATGGAAAACCTGCGGATTTTTGGCTCTGCCACCAACCTGCTGACCTTCACCAAGTACACCGGATTCGACCCCGAAACAGCGGCAAGTCAGTATGTTTTACCCTCGCTGCGCGTGTTTAGCGGTGGGATATCCGTAACCTTTTGATTTACTGATTTTTAAAAATATAGCCTCATGAAAATCTCAAACCTTACCAAGGCCATCCAATGGCCGCTCCTCGCCGCGCTGCTGGTTTTATGCACCGTTTCGGCCTGCAACGAAGAAAAGTTCTTCGAACTCGACGGCCCGCCCGTCACTTCATGGAAAACCGTTTCCGACATGGAATTCGGCATTGGAAACGCCTATCGCCTGACCGTAATGGGCAACGAAAATGCGATGTGGAATTTCGCTCCTTTCATCCATTTCGGCATGAGCGACATTGTGCGGGAAATAAGCGTTAATGGAGGTTGGAATTCAAACATCACCTACTCTCGTGACACCCAGCAGCGGATCAACCAGACCAACAAATACTCCATTTGCTATTCAGTGATCCTGTATTGCAACAACATGATCGACTTTATTGAAAGCGATCCATTTCCCAAGGCTTCGGAAGCTGATAAGGTTAAGAATATTAACCGCATCAAAGGCGAAGCCCTGTTTCTGCGCGCTTTGGCCTATTACCATCTGCTGATCTGGTACACTCCTGCCTATGACTTGCAGGGAGCCAATGATTCCAAACTTCTCGCGTTACGGCTGAAAACACCCGTTAACCTGGACATTGCGCTGGACAACACTCCTGCTCCCACCAAAGAGATATACGATCAGGTGGTGAAGGATTTTACCGAAGCCAAAAACCTACTACCGCTCAAGTACGAGGCGGGCATGCACCAGGCTTACCAGTTTGGCCGCGCCAACAAGCACGCCGCCGGAGCCTACCTGGCCCGCACGCTGATGTTGATGGGCAAATACGACAATGCCCTGACTGAACTCAACGCCGTACTGGACGACCCCGCCCTGCCCCGGACTCTGGGAGCAGATCCCTTGAAGAATTGGACGAACAACAGTGCCACTACTCCCTGGAAGAATGACGAAGTGATTTGGTACGGTTTCTTCGCCGACCCGAACCTGAGCATCCGCCATAACCTGCAATTCCGCTATTTCGATAATATCACGTTTCCGAACGTGGACGACTGGCGTGACTGGTGGATCTGGTCGCTGAATACCTCGACAGTTAAAAGGGTGGGTATAATGGCGGAGGACAACTCCGTTCCCACGGCCTGGCAGAACGACAAGCGGTCAGTGCTGTTCCACCGCTTCGAGGGTTATAATGCCGATTTGCCTTCGACTACCAAGCGCAACATGACCTGGATCGTCAACCGGGGAGTCGAGGGCCGGGTAGGTAAGAACGACCCGGTTTATCTCAGTAAAAAATACTACCAGACCCCTGCTTTCGGCCAGGCCAAGAATGAGCCGCCCCAGAATCTGCCCATCCTCCGCTCGGCCGAACTGTACTTGTGGCGGGCCGCGCTCAAACAAGTTACTGGCAAAGGCGGACAAGCGGCCGACCTGAATAAAGTGCGCGAACGAGCATGGGACAAAACCAAGAGCGGCCCCTACGTGCCGCTGAGCGACGGTGAAGCTACCTGGGAGCAGATCGATCAGGAGTGGATCAGGGAAATGGCCTTCGAGGGTGACCGCATCATTTGGCTGCAAATGTTCCGCAAGCCGATCGGCCCCGGCGACCGCAGCGTTCCTGCTATTACAGCTCCGTATCCCAACCTCTACTGGCCTGTCCCGCTGAGCGAGACTGATTTTAACAAGAAATGAAGTAGTTTTAGCGCAAGTCGATAGCTTTGAGCAAATGCACAAAATCCAGGGGCTGACGGCCATTCACTCCGTTGGCCCCTGGATTCTTTCGATATAATACAACCAGAACCAACCGATGCAAAGCCTAAGAACCCTAACTTTCACCGTTTTAATTGCTGCTATCGCGTTTGGCAACGCTTTTGCCCAGGCTTATCAGGACAACTCCATCCGCTACGAACCTACGCAACTCACCGCCGCCGAGAAGGAAAACCTGGCAGAGTCTTTGCAGAAAAGCCACGAGAAGTACGATCCGGCGGAGAAAATGATTACCAGTACCCTCAAAAACTACTACCAGTACCACACCGACGCCACCGACGGTATTCTGCACCAAACGCGCGGCTCGATGAACTACGCCGTGGAACTGCTGGACTCGGGCGACCCGCAGTACGAGCAGCGGGCCTTCGACGTTATCCGCAAGGTAATTTCGTTACAGGATACGGTGCGCGCCAACAAAACGCACGGCATTTGGCCCTACTACATGGAGGAACCGCTGGCTACCAAGAAATCGCCCGCCGACTGGAACTGGGCCGATTTTCTGGGCGTACAGCTGCTGGATATCTACATGGGGCATCAGCAGAAACTGCCCGCCGATTTGAAGGAGATGATAAAAAATTCCCTGATCCGCGCCGCCGAGTCCATCCAAAAGCGCAACGTGGGGCCGGGCTACACTAACATCGCGATCATGGGGACGCATATGACCTACATGACCTCGCACCTCTTCGACCTGCCGGAGATGCAGGACTACGCCGAAAAACGCCTAAATAACTTTTACGACTACACCCTCGAAAACGGCTACACCGAATACAATA
>JBBSKK010000189.1:0-6385 GCA_038256395.1 Cytophagales bacterium
CGGAGTTGGCCATGGGTTGGCCGCAGCAGGTTTGGTTTTTGGGAAAATGGACGGTACAGCCGTATTTTTCCAATAATTCCAAAGTAGCGATGGCTACCTGTGGGTAAAATTGATCGACGTAGCAGGGGATAAATAGGGCAACGTTCATTTATTTAGTTGAGAATTGAGAGTGGAGAGTGGAGACGGGGCCGCCCGCGCGGTGGAAAAATCACAATCCCGTCGCCACTGTTTTTCTGCCTCTTTCTTTGATTAAATTATCTCGCACGTTTAGTTTTCTAAATAGCGCTATTGGGTCGATGGCGCCGTCCCTTTTCAGCCTGGCCTCGCGGATGAGCGGACGGACATCGGCGCGGTAGGCGTCTTGCAGGATTTCCTGGCCTAATACTACGTCATTGTTCTCCTGCGCGGCTTGCAGGGCCGGGGTGTCCACCAGCAAGGCTTGCGCGTAGGCGAGTTGGATGGCGTCCAGTGATTGGATGAGGTCTTCCAGCGGGTCTTTGATGTTGTGGCTGGCGTCGATCATCCAGGCGAGCGACGGGTTGTTAGCGTCGTTGTGGTTCATGCCAAATACCAACTCGTTGAATATCAAAAACAACTGGTAGGGCTTAATGCTGCCGACTGTCAGGTCGTCGTCGCCGTACTTGCTGTCGTTGAAGTGGAAGCCACCCAATTTTCCTTTCATCATCAAGGTAGCTACAATCTGTTCGATGTTAGTGTTTGGCAAATGGTGGCCCAAATCCACCAGGCAGAACGCTTTTTGGCCGCAACCTTCGGCCAGCAGCAGCGAGGTTCCCCAATCCTGAATGACGGTCGAATAAAAATTCGGCTCGTAGGGTTTGTACTCGATGAACATCCGCCAGTCGGCGGGTAGTTCTTGATAAATTTCTTGTAACGATCGCTGCGTGTTTTGCAGCGACTGCCGGAAATTATTCTGTCCCGGAAAACTCGCGCCATCCGCCAGCCACACCGTCAGCGACTTCGACCCCAGCATTTTGCCGTAGCGAATCACCTCGGCGTTATGGGCCACGGCCTGCTCGCGCACGGCAGCCTGGCGGTCGGCCAGCGAACCGTATTTGTACGAATTTTCCTGCTCGCATTGATCCTGGAACGTATTGGTATTCACCGCGTCGATAACGATACCGTGGCTATCGGCGCGTTGCTTGTTGCCCGCTGCGTCGCCGGGAATATCCCACGGAATGTGCAACGAAACGGCCCCGGCGGTTTGGGTCAAAGCGTGGAGCAAGCCGATGTCGTCCAGCTTTTGTTCCAAATTCGTCGGCTCACCACCGACGGAAAACCGCCCGAAGCGCGTCCCGCCCGAACCCAGCGCCCAACTCGGAATCGCGACCTGGAAGTCGGCGAGTTTGCTGACGATTTCGTCGGCGTCGATGCCTTTTTTATCTAAGGCTAATTTCAAAAAACCAAAATGCTCCGCCTGGTCGGCGGTAGCATTTTGGTTGAAATGGGTTATTTGGTCTTTGGTAATTTTCATTTTGGGTCTTTTATACTCCTACCTTACAAACGCATTCGCCATACCGCCATCAACATTTAAAATATTCCCCGTGCTTTTATCCAAAACGCCCACGAAAGCAAAGACAGCGTTGGCAATGTCTTCGGGCAGGATGATCTCGTTCATCAAATTGCGCTTGGCGTAGTGAGCGGGTAGTTCTTCTACGGTAATCCCGTAAGCCTTAGCACGACCTTCGGCCCAGGCCCCTTCCCAGATTTTGCTGCCCACGATCACGCCGTCAGGATTGACGGTATTGACCTTGATTTTCTCGGGCCCCAGTTCGGCGGCCAACAGGCGCGTCATGTGTTGCTGCGCGGCTTTGGCGGTGCCGTAGGCCACGTTGTTCGGCCCGGCGACCAGACCGTTCTTGGAGGCTATGCTGATAATGTCGCCGCCAAAGCCCTGCTTACGCATGACCTTCACGCCCGACTGCGCCATGTGGAACTGGCCTTTCACCAACACATCTTGCAAAATATCCCAATCCTTTTGGGTCGTTTCTTCCAGCGGCTTCGAAATGGCGAGTCCGGCGCAGTGCACTACGATGTCCACGCCGCCGAATTCCAGACAGGCTTTGTCGAAGGTTTTTTCTACCTCGTCCGGCTTGGTGACGTCGCCCGCCGCGTAGGTGGATACGTCGCGCTTGTAGGTGGCGTTGGCTTCCACGAGACGGTCTTCGGCGATGTCGGTCAGCACGACGCAGGCACCTTCGGCGGCCAGCTTGTCGGCGATGGCCTTGCCGATGCCGCCGCCGCCGCCCGTGACGATAGCCACGCGGCGTGAAAGCGGTTGTTCTTTGGGCATCCGCTGCAATTTGGCCTCTTCCAAGAGCCAGTACTCGATGTCGAACGCTTCCTGGCGCGGCAAAGCCGTGTATTCCGAAATGGCCTCGGCTCCGCGCATGACGTTGATGGCGTTGACGTAGAATTCTGCCGCCACGCGGGCGGTCTGCTTATTTTTGGCAAAAGTGAACATGCCCACGCCGGGGTACAGAATCACGACCGGGTTGGGGTCGCGCACCGCCGGACTGTTGTCGCGCTTGTGGGCCTGGTAGTAGCCGTTGTACTGCAAGCGGTATTCCTCGAAGGCCGAGGTGATTTGCTCCTTCACTTTCTCGGTGTCGCTCAGGTCGGCATCCGGCGCGAGTTCCAGCACCAGCGGCTGGATTTTGGTGCGCAGAAAGTGGTCGGGGCAGGAAGTGCCGAGCGGGGCCAGGCGGGCGAGGTCGTGGCTACCCACAAACTGCAACACCCGCGAGTCGTCGGTAAAGTGGCCGATCATGCGCTTCTCGCTGGAACACAGCCCGCGCAGGACGGGAGCGAGTTTGGCGGCTTGCGCCATGCGGTCGGCTTCGGGCAAAGCACCAACCTTCTCACCACCGAAGACCGGGCCTTTCTTGCCCAAATGATCTTCGATGTACTGCGAAGCCTGCTCGATGACTTCCAGGCTATTCACGTAGCACTCGTGCGAGGTATCGCCCCAGGTGAACAGCCCGTGGCTGCCCAGGATAATGCCCCGGATGCCGGGATTTTCGGCTAAACAATTTTCCAATTGCAATCCAAGATCGAAGCCCGGACGCTGCCAGGGAACCCAGCCCATGGTATCGCCCCAAATTTCTTTGGTAATGGCCTCGCTGTCCTTGGCGGCGGCGATGGCGATGAGGGCGTCGGGGTGCAGGTGATCGATGTGCTTGAAGGGCAGCATCCCGTGCAGCGGCGTGTCGATGGACGGGGCCGCGCTGTCGAGGTCGTATAAGGTATGGTAGAAAAGTGCCACCATCTCGTCCTCATGTTCGAGGCCGCGGTAGATATTTTTCAAGGCCCGCAGCTTTTCGGTGTAAAGTCCGGCGATGCCTTTGCGGTTGAGGGTGCCGATGTCGCCGCCGGAGCCTTTGATCCACATCACCTCGGCGGGTTCGCCCGACAGGACATCTTTTTCGATGGTTTTAACGCTGGTGTTGCCACCGCCGTAGTTGGTGATGCGGAGGTCGGCACCTAATATATTGGAGCGGTAGAGGAAAAGAGCCACTTCGTCGCCCGCCAGTTCGGCGGCTTTGGCTTCGTCCCAGAGGTAGTTGACGTGCTTGTAAGTCGTGCTGGAAATCATGGAAAGGGGTTTTTATGGAAATTTGTAGTGCTGCTGATTATTCGCTTGTTCTACAAAAGTACCGCTTAGGGCCTACCTAACCATCCTGCACTATACAAGGGTGTCGATTTTTCTTTTATGTTTCGGATATTGATCGTAGTTCTTGCATTGTTGAAACAATCAAAAAAAACGTTTACTTGCTGCCAGTTTCCACTATGCTAAAATCAAAGCAACATGAACCAAAAACACCTAACTATTGCCCTGCTGTGCCTGAGCGCGTTGATCTCTTCCTGCTCCATTTCGTCGCGCAGCATGAAAAGCTCCCCGGATTACCTGCTCGCTCATTAAGGGCAACACGGCGGCTTACGCCCTCAGCAACCTCATGCGTGAAACACCCGGCTACGACGTGATTCTGTACCCGCAATACTACCGCACCATCAAGGGTTTCCCGCCTTTCTACGCCAAAACGGAGGTGCGGGTGACGGCCCGTTTGGGGAAATTAAAAAATTAGAACCTGAATCGTTGAAGCTGTCCCGCGTTATTGGGAAAAAATATGCTCAGTTGTGAGTCATTTGTCGTCCAAAAGTGCGGACGGAATGTTGGTACGGTGTTTTTAAATGTCGGTTACAGTTGAAGAAAACAGATATACGCTTCAACGACTTAATCTTTAAATAACCCAAACCCAAATAACCATGAACGAGCAAACCATAAAAGGCAACTGGAACGAAATGAAAGGTAAGCTGAAGCAGAAGTACGGCGACCTTACCGACGACGACCTGACCTACGCCGAAGGCAAAGAAGACGAGATGTGGGGCAAAGTCCAGCAGAAAGTTGGCAAGACCAAGGACGAAATCAACAAGGAAATGGCCGATATGTAAAAGTCGGTGTCGAACTACACTTCATCAAAAAGGCAAGGAACCCCCAAAGCATCATGCTTCGGGGGTTTTTTGTTTGCCGACAAAAGCGGGCATCGTAGTAAATTTGGTGGCCAAGAAGCCTTTCTTTGTCCGAAGATCCAATGAACTGCCCTGAAATGAATGTAATCCGTTGTATTTTTCTGGTCGTATTCGCCCTGTCTTTCGGCTGGGCTTTTTCCCAAAACAACCCCACTTCCTCCCAGACTTTGTTGCCCCTCTACGACATCGCCAACCAAACCCAGGAAGATATCACCACCATCCTCGGCCCGCAAAGCAGCCTGAACGCCGCCGACGCCAAAGCCGCTATCTGCGCCAACTGTCAGAAATATTCCTACCAAAACGACCGCATCGTCATTGAGTACACCAACGACATGGCGGACCGCATCACGATTCGGCTTGAGGCGGACATTAAGGCGAAGCAGGTACCCGCGTTGCTGGGTTTGCCCAAGGCGGCGCCTGATTTTGCAAATAAGCATAAAATGCAATGGACTCGCTACGAAGGTATTCGGGAAGTGAATGCTTTTTTGGGGAAAGACGGGATGGTGAGGTTGATTTTGGTGAAGGTGCTGACTTTATAACGGGTAATCAGTCCACTTTCAAGTACTTCCGCCAGTTATGTAGTTCTTTGAACCCCAGCACTTCCTGGATTTTGCGATTCGAATACAGGGCTTCATGTTCCCCTAATTCACGCGTGATGGGCACACCGGGGAAAAACCGTTCCGCTAACTCTTTGCTGGGGATAATCGCCCCGTTATGGTCGTTCCCAGCATTGAAAACCTGATAACCCAGGTCATCTTTTTTCAAACACAAATCCACGATCTGTCCCAGGTCACGTGCATCGATATAACAGAAAGCGTTTCTGCGCCGCACCTCAGGATTTTTGAGATAATGCGGAAACAATTCAGCGTATTCATGCGGCTCGATCACATTTCCGATGCGGAGGGCATAAATGTCAAAGCCCGAACGGCGCTGGAAGCTGCGGGCCGTTTTCTCGTTTACAACCTTCGATAATCCGTAGCTATCCATGGGATCGACGTCATAGTCTTCTTCCAAAGGCAGAGTGTTGGGGTCGGTTTTGCCATCCGAGAAACAGATGCCGTAAGTGGTTTCCGAGGAAGCAATGATAATCTTCCTGATTCCGAGCTTAACCGCCGCTTCGATCACGTTGTAAGTACCTATCGTGTTGACCCGGAAAGTTTCATTATCGGGTTTGAGCAAGATCCTGGGCACGGCGGCAAAATGTACTACGGCGTCGAATGTTGGGACGCCATTGCCCGGTTCCAACTCGTCCAGATTTGCGTACGAACTCATGGCGTTGAACATTTGCCCCGAATCCGTAATATCAGCGGTCAGATTATCCACTCCCGGATAATCTAGGGGCGTCAGGTCCACATTCAGTACTTTGTGTCCCTGGTCAAGGAGGTAGGGGATTACGTGCTTACCGGCTTTGCCGGATCCGCCCGTGAAAAATATTCGTTTGTGCGTCATAAGTTTAGGTCAGTTTTCTAAAATCGTTTGTTTGTTTCAAACCAGCTAAAACGAAAAGAAATCCAAACCAAAGGGTCTGGATTTCTTGCTATTAAGGAAGCTCTTACATTAATTGAAATGCACGCTGATGTATTCCAGAAAGGCCTCGTCGCTCATTTTGTTTGACGTACTGTCGGTGGACTTTATGTTTTTGTATTGCGCCGTGTCGGCCAGGAAATGAATAAACTGCTCCTGAATCTGCCCGGTGCCCGTCACGTGTACTTCGTCCATGTTGGGTACCGTCGTGAGGATTGCCTTGAAGAATTTATGGGTCAGGGTAATTTCCTGATTATTAGCGGCATTTTCGTTTGAATTACTATCGACGCCTTCGTGCTTCACGTGATCCAGA
>JBBSKK010000190.1:0-6373 GCA_038256395.1 Cytophagales bacterium
ATTAGCGACAAGGGCTTAAAAAAACGTGGGCCCACCAGGGCTCGAACCTGGGACAACCTGATTATGAGTCAGGGACTCTAACCAACTGAGCTATAGGCCCAACTTTTGACGAGTTTGGAATGCAAAAATAGCGGTTCGGTTTCTTTCCACCAAGTGGTTTGTGTAATTGTTTAACGGGAACGCCCGCCCGGCGTGTATTCGTTGAATTGCTGTTTATTTGTTTTTTGTTTCCGTTTGTCCTGTCTCAAACAGTGAAACGTTACTAGCCATAGCACAGTTAAACAACCACACACCGGGCGGGCGTTCCCGTTCCATATCAATTACACAATTACACAGTTCAACGATTCAACAACCTTCTTTTGAATAAACGAAAAATCCTCAACGACCCCGTGTACGGCTTTATCACCATTCCGTCGGAACTGTTGTTCGACTTGGTGGAGCACCCGTACTTCCAGCGACTCAGGCGCATCCGGCAGTTGGGCATGGCCGATTTGGTGTATCCGGGGGCGCTGCACACGCGCTTTCATCACGCGCTGGGGGCCATGCACCTGATGGGCTTGGCGTTGAAGTCGTTACAGGACAAGGGCCATCTGATTTGGGACGCCGAGTGCGAGGCGGCGCAGGTGGCGATTCTGCTGCACGACATCGGCCACGGGCCGTTTTCGCACGTGCTGGAAAAAACGCTGCTGACGGGCATTCCGCACGAAGCGCTTTCGCTGCTGATGATGCACGACCTCAACCGCCAGTTCGACGGACGACTGGATTTGGCCATTCAGATGTTCGAGGGAACCTACCCGAGGCCGTTTTTCCACCAACTCATTTCCAGCCAACTGGACATGGACCGCATGGACTACCTCAACCGCGACTGCTTTTACACGGGCGTGGCCGAGGGTACCATCGGCGCGAGTCGGCTCATCAAAATGCTGGATGTATATAAGGATGAACTGGTGGTGGAGGAAAAGGGACTACTGAGCATCGAAAACTTCCTCAACGCCCGCCGCCTGATGTACTGGCAAGTGTATTTGCACAAAACCTCCCTCTGCGCCGAAGCCATGCTCACGCAGGCCATCCGCCGCGCCCGCGACCTCACCGAGCGGGGCGCGGATCTGTACGCTTCGCCCAACCTGGGCTTTTTCCTGCGCTACCGCTCCACGCTGGCCGACTTTCGGGAACGCCCCGAACTGCTGCAAACCTTCGTGCGGCTGGACGACTACGATATGTGGGGGGCCATCAAAGCCTGGGCGCAGGAAAGCGACCCGGTGCTTTCGCGGCTCAGCCAAAGGTTACTCGACCGCCGCCTTTTCAAAATTCAACTCCTGGATGCCCCGCCGACCGAGAAACTTCTCGCCACCCTGCATGACGACTTGCGGGCGCAGGGCCTGACTGACGAGCAGCTATCGTACTTTTTGGTGGAAGGCCAAACGACCAATTCGGCCTATGTGACGGGTGAAGATCAGATCCGCATCAAAATGAAGGATGGCCGCGTACTGGACATTACAGAGGCGTCGGAATTGCCGACCATCCACGCCCTGAGCAAGATTGTCCGCAAGTATTACGTAAGTTGGGCTAAAACCGTATCTTTGCGCCCGTAGTCTTTTTTAATTTTCTATGGAGTTTACTGTCGGGCAAATCGCTCAATTATTGAACGGAAAAGTGGTGGGCGACGAAGCCGCCGTCATTCGTTCCGCCGCCAAAATTGAAGAGGGAAAGCCCGGTTGCATTTCTTTTCTTGCCAATCCCAAATACGAATCGCACCTCTACGAAACTGCGTCTTCGGCGGTGTTGGTGAATCAGGATTTTGCCCCGAAAAAGGAAGTCCCAACTACCCTTATTTACGTAGAAAACGCTTACTCCGGCTTCACGAAGCTGCTGGAAGAGTACCAGAAATTTACCCAACCCACCAAGCGCGGCGTCGAGCAACCCGCTCATTTGGGCGAAGCGAGCACGGTAGGCGATGACGGTTACCGGGGTGCGTTTTCTTATATTGGTAAAAACTGCGTGATCGGCGAGCGCGTCAAGATTTATCCCCAAGCCTATATTGGTGATAACGTGACGATTGGCGACGATACGGTAATTCATCCCGGTGTCCGTATTTACGACAATACAGCCATCGGTCGCCACTGCGTGATTTTCGCCAATAGCGTCATCGGCAGCGACGGCTTCGGCTTTGCGCCGCAGTCCGACGGCTCCTACAAAACCATTCCCCAGCTCGGCAACGTGGTCATCGAAGACCATGTGCGCATCGGCTCCAACGCCACGATCGACTGCGCCACGATGGGTTCGACCATTATCAGAACGGGCGTCAAGATCGACAACCTGGTGCAGATCGCGCATAATGTCGAGGTGGGCAAGCACACCGTTATCGCGGCCCAGTCGGGCATTTCCGGTTCCACCAAAATTGGCGAAAACTGCATCATTGCCGGGCAGGTCGGTATTGCCGGGCACCTTACTCTGGCCAATGGCACCAAAGTTGGGGCTCAGTCGGGTGTGGGCAAAAACATTAAGAAAGAAGGACTTTCGCTGAGCGGCTCGCCCGCCTACGAACTGAGCGCCCACCTCCGTGCTCTGGCGCTGGTCCGCAAGTTCCCCGAAATTGAAAAACGCATTCAGGATTTGGAAAAAGACAAGGCTACTCAATCCAGCGACGACGAGATTTGATAACTCTCAGATAGTTGTCAAATCTGTCCTGCAAAAGCCTACAGTATAAAGCTTACCGGATCGCCGGACCGCCGGATCGCCGGACCGAGCCTACAGCTTCCTCCCAGCTAAAATGAACGAAAAACAACAAACCATAAAAAAAGCGGCGTCGGTTTCCGGCGTTGGACTGCACACGGGCGTATCGGCCACGATGACGTTTCTGCCCGCCCCGGCCAACCACGGTTATAAATTTCAGCGCGTGGATCTGCCCGACCAGCCCATCGTGGACGCCGACGTGGACAACGTCGTGGATCTGTCGCGCGGCACGACTATCGAACAAAACGGCGCCCGCATCAACACCGTGGAGCACACGCTGGCCGCACTGGTCGGCTTGCAAATCGACAACGTCCTCATCCAACTCGACGGCCCCGAGCCGCCGATTATGGACGGCAGCGCCATCAAATTCATCGAAGCCCTGGAAGACGCGGGCATCGAACAGCAGAACGCCTACCGGAACTACTTCGAGGTACCCGAGTATGTGCATTACGCCAACGCCGAGCAGGACATCGAGATGGCGGCCATGCCACTGACCGACTACCGCTTGACGGTGATGGTGGATTATAATTCCAAGGTCATCAATAGCCAGCATGCCTCGCTGAACGACATGACGCTTTTCAAGGCCGAAATCGCGCCCTGCCGGACGTTCTGTTTTTTGCACGAACTGGAAGCCCTTTACAACCGAAACCTGATCAAAGGCGGCGACCTGACCAACGCCATCGTCATCGTGGACCGTCACGTGAAGGAAGGCGAACTGGATCATCTGGCCAAACTCCTCGACAAGCCCAAGGTCAGCGTGGACGAGACGAAGGGGATTTTGAATAACGTCGAACTGCACTTCCCCAACGAAATGGCCCGGCACAAGCTGCTGGATCTGGTGGGAGATTTAGCGCTGGTGGGTCGTCCGCTCAAAGCGCAGATTTTGGCCGCCCGGCCCGGTCACGCGGCCAACGTCGCTTTGGCAAAAAAGATCAAAAAGCTGATGAAAGCCGCCAAGAACGGCATTCCGCAGTACGATCCCAACAAGGCGCCGATTCTGGACATCAACCAAATCGCCAACCTCCTCCCCCACCGCTACCCGTTCCAGATGATCGACAAGATCATTGCTCTGGACGAAATGAGCGTGGTAGGCACCAAGAATGTGACGATGAACGAACAGTTTTTCCTCGGTCACTTTCCCGGTAATCCCGTCATGCCAGGCGTCATGCAACTGGAAGCGATGGCCCAAACGGGCGGCATCCTCGTCCTCAGCACCGTCCCCGATCCCGAAAACTACTGGCCCTACCTCATCGGCATCGACAACTGCCGCTTCCGCCGCAACGTGGTACCGGGAGACACCGTTATCTTCAAGTGTGAATTCACCTCCCCCATGAAGCGGGGCATCGTCAAAATGAGCGGACGCGGTTACGTGAGTGGACAATTGGTCTGCGAAGCCGACATGATCGCCAGCCTGGTCAAGAAAAAATGATACAACCCCTAGCCTACATCCACTCCGAATCCAAAATCGCCCGCAACGTGGTCGTCGAACCGTTTGCCATGATCCACAAGGATGTGGAGATTGGCGAAGGTACCTGGGTGGCGTCACACGCCGTCATCAACGAGGGCGCGCGCATCGGGAAAAACTGCCGCATCTATCCCGGCGCGGTCATTTCGGCCATTCCGCAGGATTTGAAATACAATAACGAGTACACCCTCACCTTCGTGGGCGACAACACGACCATCCGCGAGTACGCCACCATCAGCCGGGGTACCGAGGAACACTGGAAAACGGAGGTCGGCAGCGACTGCCTCATCATGGCCTACGCCCACATCGCCCACGATTGCATCATCGGCAACAACTGCATCATTGGCAATAATGTGCAAATGGCCGGCCACGTCCACGTCGGCGACTGGGCCATCGTGAGCGCGATTAGCGCGGTGCATCAGTTTGTCAAGATCGGCCCCCACGCCTTCGTGTCGGGCGGCTCGCTGGTGCGCAAAGACGTCCCCCCCTTCACCAAGGCCGCCCGCGAACCCATTTCCTACGCGGGAATCAACTCCGTGGGCCTACGGCGGCGCGGCTACTCCAACCAACAGATCTCAGAGATCCAGACCGTTTACCGCTACATCTACATGAAGGGCCTCAACAACTCCGACGCCCTCAACCAAATCGAACTCGAACTACCGCCCTCCGACGAGCGCGACGAAATCGTGAACTTTATCCGCACCTCGGAACGAGGGATTATGAAGAGTCCGTTGCAGTTTGGGGAGCGTGGGGAGCATGAGTGAAGGTTATTTCCATAGAAAATATTTTCTTTTTCACCGTGTTTAATGGAAAATATTTGTCTTAGTAGCCGTATATTATCGGTTCTTTGGAAAATATTTTCCCATCCCCTCAACAAGAAGTACTCTACGGCTCATCCGATACGGCTATATCCAAGCAGCTATCCCGGTGGGAGCGAGCGGGGATGACATTTATCAAACGCTGCGGCACCCCTTCGCTCGGGCGGCCTACATCATGTTCGTGGTGAGCGAGATTCATCCCTTTTTAGACGGTAACGGACGTATCGCCCGAGTGATGATGAACGCCGAACTCGTGAAAGCGGCTCAGGTTCGGATCATTATCCCAACCGTTTACCGCGACGACTACATGGGGGCGCTCCGGCGACTGACCCGCCGACGCGACCCGCAAGCCTACGTACGGATGTTGGCCCGCGCCCAGGCGTTTAGTGCCACCATCGTTGGCCCGGGCCTGGACACGATGCAGCGGCGGCTGGAAGCGAGCAATGCTTTTTTGGAACACACCGAAGGTAAGCTGAAAATAGAGCCTGATTAGTAACGCTTTAAAACTGTTGACGGCTGGGGGCTGTAGAGATGCAACCCAAGGTAAGATTTTTCTTCTTACAGCTTCTCTTTCAAACGTTTGTTCTCCTCCTCTAATGCGGCTACCTGACTGCGGAGCAACGCTATGACTTCGTCTTTGGCTTGGACGAGCTTCTCTATTACCTGCTGGGAATCCTGTTATACCTGGAAAGCACTGAACTATTGGTCGCTATATTGGCTGATATTCACGTACTACCGATCTTCATCCGGGAATAAATCCTGAATAGCGATACCATACAACTTCGCCAGCTCTGGAAGAAGCTCGCTATTGGGCTGCGTCTTATCGCTTTCTAACCGCGAGTAGGTCGATTGTTCAATACCAAGAATATCAGCCACATAGTCCTAAGTGTAGCCCTTTTTGTTGCGGAGTTGCAGAAGTTTAATTCCTAACTTTACCATAAATTTTTGAATTTATGCAAATATGGATGATAATATTCATATTTGCATAATGCGTTTGAAATTTTCTGTATCCATTGCACCCGTCAAAGTTACTATATAACTTTTGACCGCCCAAGCCGAAAAGCGAACGAGTAGGCGACTATCCTAAACATATTTTATTATGAGGAAACTTGAAAGTGTACAGTTGGAAAAACTGGTGGGGGGAGGTTATGGCAGTTGTGATGCTGTTGCAGGGCTTTCTTATAAAAACTTATTTCGACCAGAATTGGGTGTTTTGCATCACCAAGGAGACAGGAAAGTAGCTATTTTAGTGCTGATTCAGGCCCATCCAACTACAATGGTTCTTGAATAAGTGATCTTTTTTATGAACTTTTACTATATTTTATATAATTATACTGGTCTTTGTTTTTATAAGCAC
>JBBSKK010000191.1:0-6363 GCA_038256395.1 Cytophagales bacterium
CTCCGTTGAAATTGTCGGGCAGCAAACCCGCGATTTCAGAACTGACCTGAAGCAACGGATCCGGTAAGGCAGGAACGCGATCCAGATACCGGTAGCGTTCCACCCATACCTTGTCGGCAACCATGCTAAGGTCGTTGCGGATCAAATCCACTATGGTAGCGTGTTCAGCCATTTCCTTGGAGTCGGTTAGGATAATTTGCTCCGCCCCCGGTACTTTCGCGGATATGGTTCCTTTCATGGGAAAAGACGAAATCTGGCGGCTCCGGATGCGGACAAAAATTTCCGGTGAGAAGCAGACAAAACGGTCTTTGAGCCAGAAACGGTAAGGGGCGCGGCTGTGTTGGTAGATGTCAGCCAGCGATAAATTGGTGGTAATGGGAACGGGAACGGACAAGTTTACCAGAAAAGAGTTGCCCCGCCTGATGTTTTCCACTACGTAATTATAGCGGAGCAGGTACTCCTCAAAAGAAGGGGGTGTTTTGCGAAAATAGTAGGGCGGCAGCGGAGTTTCGACCCGCGCGGGCCGGTCGTTGGTGATGCCGTTCAAGTTGAAGCGCACTTCCGACTGATCTACCTCATCGCTTCGCCAGGCTAGGGGTTCTTTGCCAGGAAAATCGACCAAAAAAACGAACGGTACGGCATTCTTCCCCCATTCGTTCAGGCGGTCGACGAAAGAATCACTAAGGGTAAAGAGGGGGGAATCCAAGCTCAATTGGTTCGATTAGGCGTTTTTTCAACAAGGCGGGCAGGGGCAAAGTTCAGAAACCATTCGCCGTTTCAACGTGTTGCGTAGGAGAATTTTGACTAAAAAACCATGCACCTACACGACGTTATTATCATCGGCGGCGGCCCCTGCGGCCTGGCGATGGGCATAGAAGCCGCCAAGAGCGGACTGGATCACCTGATTTTGGAAAAAGGCAGCGTCACCGAGTCTATCCGCCGCTACCCCAAACGGATGCGCTTTTTCTCCACCGCCGAAAACATCGAAATCGGCGGCATTCCCTTCCCGATTTCGGGCGTGAAAGCAAACCGTGACGAGGCACTACAATACTACCGCAAAGTGGCGGGCTACTTCCACCTGAATTTCGAGCTATTTGTAGAAGTCGATCGCAGCGAGCGACAGGAAGATGGCACGTTCTTCGTCTTCACGACCGAAGGCCGCACCTTCCAGGCCAAAAACGTGGTATTGGCCACGGGCTATTTCGACTTCCCCCGAATGCTGAATATTCCCGGTGAGAACCTGCCCCACGTCTCGCATTACTACGACGAGCCTTTCAAGTATTCTTATACCAACGTGGTTATCGTGGGTGGCTCCAATTCCGCCGTGGAGGCGTCCCTGGAACTTTACCGCCACGACGTAAACGTGACGATCGTTCATAAGGACGACGACTTCCGCCGCACGGTGAAGTACTGGCTCGTTCCCGACGTAAAGAACCGCGTGAAGGAAGGGAAAATCAATACGATGTTCGATAGCGTGGTCAGGGAAATTGAAGCCGATCAGGTTTTGGTGGAAAATACCGTGACGGGCGACCAGCAGTGGCTGCCCGCTAACTTCGTGTTCCTTCTCGTGGGCTACCTGCCCGACGAAGCCCTGCTCCGCCGCTGCGGCGTGGATCTCGATCCGGTCACCAAAATCCCGACCTACGACCCCGAGACTTTCGAGACCAACGTGCCGGGCCTGTACCTCTGCGGCACGGTCATGGCGGGTGTCCGCACCGAGAAAGTCTTCATCGAGAATGGCCGCGACCACGCCGCCGCCATCGCCGACCACCTCTCAGGTCGCGAAGTCAGGAAAGTGCCAGAGTTGATCGAGCGGATTTGAGAAAGAGAAAGCCGCTAATTTTTTATTCAATGCCCCTTCAATGCTTCTGAACATAAGCGGCGCGGTCAGGCGTCAACCGCAGCGAGGTTTGGTAGTCGGCCAAAGCACCCGAGCGGTCGCCTAGGGCGTATTTGGTTTTGCTCCGGTAGTTGTAGGCCGTCGCTAAGTCGGGGCGGGCCGCAATGACGCGGTCAAGGTCGGCCAGAGCTTTCCTGAATTTTTGTAGTTTGTAATAGGCCGCACCCCGGTTGTAATAAGCGTCGGCCTGCTTTGGATTCAGGCGCAGGGCAACGGTGTAGTCTGCCACGGCTCCGGCGTAATCCCCGGCGTCGAAGCGGGCCGTCGCCCGGTTGTAGTGAGCGTCGGCGAACTCTGGGTCGAGTCGTAGCGTCTGGTCGAAATCGGCGATGGCCCTGGTCAGGTCTCCCGCTTTGAAGCGGGCGTTGCCCCGGTTGAACCAGGCCGTCACCAGGCGGGGAGCCGCCGTCAGAGCCTGACTGTAGAGGCTGATGGCCCCCGGATAGTCCTCCGCTCCGTAGTGGCGGTTCCCTTTTTCCAAACAATTCAGGGCAAAATCGGGCGGGGTGCTGCGGCCAGGGCCGCGCTGACAGGCCGTGAGAAGGCACAGTCCGAGAAACAGGGGGATAAAGGTTTTCATAAATTTTATCGTGGTTGAGTAAGTCGATTGTGATTCCGTGCCGCCAACTGACGGCGTCTGTCAGGGACATAATTCATCTGTGATGTCATCCCAGGAAATATCGAATTTGTCGCTGGTAATATCCAGGTGATCGAACTTGGTGGAATCGAACAGGCCAATGGCGCCGAACAGGGTGACGAAGGAAAGAATGAGGAATTTCATAAACGAGTAGTTAAAAGGTGAGTAAATTAAAGGCAATGCCAGACGAGAGGGAGAGTTCCAAGCCCTCATTGTCATCGTGTTGCAATATTACTCTGAACGTAGCATGGCGGCTTGCCCTAATAGGTCAACTTCTTGCACTATTGTGCCAAAACGAAAAAAAATGACTTGTTCTATTGTTGCAGACTTGTCCTAATGTTGCAGCAAACCCCGTCCAGACGCTGGAAATACGGTTTTGATTTACTGATAAGGTGCCTGGCATTATTTCGGACTGTTCAACCCCTTTGGACGGAAATGGACCATCTCGCCAAAAAGAAACCCCTCCGCTGAATTCAGCGGAGGGGTTTCTTTTTTTGTAAAAAAAATTGAATTCTCGGGGCACTACTGCCTGCTGATGCGTACGACGCCCTGCCGATTCTGTGCATCCACACCGCGAATGGGGCAAATACCCGTGGGCAAAGTCTCCAGCCGGAACTCGACCTCGTTCAGCCCTTTGGTAAGAAGCTGTTTGAGTTAGTTTTTATTGGTAAAAAATTAACATTTTATCCTTTAAGGATTAACTGAAACAGCTTCTTAAACCGAATAAAAACTTGTTAAGCGGCAGCAAAAGTAAGGGGATGACAATCAAGTCATCCCCTTACTCAGTGCGTGAAAAGTCATGTGCGCTCTACCCTAACGAAAGCCGCACCTCTGAGAGCCGTACCTCGGAGAGCCGCACCACCTCCGCCACCATTTCCTGCACCGCCCGCACGATACCCGCCGCATCGAAGCCGCACTCGTGGTAGAGTTCATGCGGTTCGCCATGTTCGATCACGCGGTCGGGAATGCCCAGCCGCTTGACGCAGGCCGCGTAGCCGTGTTCGGCCATGAATTCCAAAATGGCGCTGCCCACTCCGCCCGGTAGACAGCCGTCTTCCACGGTCAGGATGCGGTCGTGTTTTTGAAAAACTTCGTGCAACATCGCCTCGTCCAGCGGCTTGGCAAAGCGCAGATCATAATGCGCGGCTTGAATATCTTGTTCGGTTAAAATCTCGCAGGCTTCCACGGCAAAGTTGCCCACGTGGCCCAGCGTTAGAATCGCCAGATCTTCGCCCTCGCGGATTTGGCGGCCTTTGCCCACTTCAATTTCTTCCAGCGGGGTACGCCAGTCGGGCATCACGCCCTGTCCGCGCGGGTAGCGAATGGTGAAGGCACTTTTGGCTTCCTGAATTTTGGGCAATTGGGCCGTGTACATCAGATTGCGGAGTTGCTCCTCGTTCATCGGGGCCGACACGATCATATTGGGTACGCAGCGCATATAGGCAAGGTCGTAAGCCCCGTGGTGCGTCGGTCCGTCGGCTCCGGCTATACCCGCCCGATCCAGGCAGAAAATCACGGGCAAGCCCTGAATGCACACATCGTGGACGACCTGATCGTAGGCCCGCTGCATGAAGGTGCTGTAAATATTGCAATAGACCACGCTGCCGCGCGTGGCCATCCCCGCCGAGAAAGTCACGGCGTGTTGCTCGGCGATACCCACGTCGAAGGCGCGGTCGGGCATGGCCTTCATCATGATGTTCAAAGACGAACCCGACGGCATGGCGGGCGTGATGCCCACGATTTGCGGGTTCTTTTCGGCCAGTTCCACAATGGTGTGGCCGAAGACCTCCTGGTACTTGGGCGCTTGCGGCGTGGCGTAGGTTTTTTTCTGGATTACGCCCGTCACCTTATCGAACAGGCCCGGCGCGTGCCACTTGGTCTGATCCTTTTCGGCGGGGCCATAGCCTTTGCCCTTCACCGTCAGGCAATGCAGCAGTTTGGGGCCGGGAATGTCTTTGAGGTCGTTCAGCACATCGGTCACGTGCTCGATGTCATTGCCATCGATCGGCCCAAAGTACCTCAGCCCAAGCGACTCGAAGAGATTGCTCTGTTCCAGAAGGCCGACTTTGAGCGTATTCTCGACCTTGGAAACGATCTCCTGCGCGCTTTTGCCGAACTTACTCATCTTGCCGAGCAAATTCCAGACTTCGTCGCGAACCTTATTGTAAGTGTGGGAAGTCGTGATGTCGGTCAGGTACGCCTTCAACGCCCCCACGTTGGGGTCGATGGCCATGCAGTTGTCGTTCAACACGATCAGCAGATTGGTGTCGGCGGTACCCGCGTGGTTCATGCCCTCGAAGGCCAGTCCGGCGGTCATGGCCCCGTCGCCAATGACGGCTATGTGGTGCCGTTCGCGGTCGCCTTGTAGCACCGAAGACGCCGCCATGCCCAAAGCCGCCGAAATTGATGTGGACGAATGGCCCACGCCAAAAGCATCGAAGTCGCTCTCGGCCCGCTTGGGAAATCCCGCCAGGCCGCCATACAGCCGATTGGTAGCAAAATTATCGCGCCGCCCGGTCAGGATTTTATGGCCGTAGGCTTGATGCCCCACGTCCCACACGAGCTGGTCGTCGGGTGTGTTGAAGATGTAGTGCAAAGCCACCGTTAACTCCACCACCCCCAAACTGGCCCCGAAATGCCCGCCATAGACCGACACGTTATCAATGATAAACTGCCGCAGTTCGTTACAAACCTGCGGCAACTGCGCCCGATCTAGCTTCCGCAGGTCCTCGGGTGAATCAATCTTAGCGAGTAGTTTCCCTGGTGTGATCAACATTTGTTTGGCCCTATTTTGTCTTCCATCTTTATTTGTTAAGCTTTTAACTACGATAGAACAATTCTGTTCAGATTCGAGCCATCGCTATTCACTCACTTTTGCTGACTGGCTTTGAATAGCTTCTGTTTCTCTTCTTTAGTCAGGCTTTCATAGCCTGACTTTGATATCTTATCCAAAATAGAGTCGATCTCATCCTGATCGGGCATTGCTACGGAAGCAGGGGAAGAGGAGGTAGAATAAGCCGAAGCCGTGCGCTGCACTTCCTTCTGCCGGTGCGTGACCCGCATGGGCGGACGCCGCCGGAACAAGTTGCTCCAGACCGCCATCAGCACGTAAATGGGCTTGCCCATGTCGGTGCCGGTTTGTAGCAGTTTTATAAACAGAAAGCCCGTGAGCGCTCCGCCCAGGTGGGCGAGATTGCCACCCGCATTAGGGCCGATTGACTGCGCCAGCGAAAGAATAATGTAAAAAAACGCAATGTACTTGATGCGAATGGGCCCGATAAAAATCAGGTTGAAGGTATAGTTAGGCAATAGCGTGGAAGCTCCCACGGCCACCGAAAAAGCCGCCGCCGACGCACCCAGCATCCGCGAATCCGCGACCTGCGAGTGAAAGTAAGGCAGCAAATTGTAGATTAGCATGTACGCTAATCCTCCGGCAATACCGCCCAAAACGTAAAGCGCAATCAGCCGCCGGGAACCCAGGTACTCGTCCACCAGCTTCCCAAACCAGTAGAGGAACAACATATTGAAGAGAATATGGAAAATCTCTTCGTGGGTGAAAAAATAGGTGATGATCGTCCAGGGCTTGTACAAAAACTCGCGTGGTGCGGCGGGTAGTTGCAGTATCTCCACCAGCCATACGTACGCCTCGGACGACTGCCCGAGCGTAAAAATCACCTTCGTCAGCAGTAGACTCAGAAACACCACCACGTTGATCAGAATAATCCTGACCAGCGTGTTGTCCGTCTTGGTGAATTCCCGCTTGAAATCGTCAAAAATACCACTCATCTTTTTTTTGGATTTTGGATATTAGACGTTGGACTTTAGA
>JBBSKK010000192.1:0-6363 GCA_038256395.1 Cytophagales bacterium
GGAGGACGGATTCAGGGATTCCGGCAGAGAGCCGACCTCCGGGTTGTTTTTACAACTGAAAACAGTTAAAAAGAAGACGAGGCAGAATGCTGCCGAGCGGAGAAACTGGTGCTTTTTCATATGTCTGAGATTTAGGTTGAGAAGTAGTTATTATTATCTGTATCGTCTATTGATGAACTGATTAGACATAACAAAATTACAACGGCACTATCTCATACAATCATACTCGAGGAAGAAAATGATCTGTCTCGAGGAAGAAAATCCCCTTACCTGATTCTATTCCGAAGCTTGCTCAATGCGTTTGCCCCCATACTGATGTAGGATGCCTGGATATGGACGGGAAGAAAGCTCATCAGGCCGGGAAACATGGTTTCCATCATGTTCAGGCGATCCTCGGGGTAGCGCAGGTTGCTCATCATCACGCGCTGCTCTGCCATGATGGAGACGTGTTCAAATACTTTCCACCCAACCTCATGGCAGGTACTCAGTAGGGTTTTGTAGTTCTGGTGGGACAAGGTGAACAACTGAGAAGCTTCCAGCGTCTCGATGTAATAGGAAGAAGGCAGCCGCTGCGAGAAACTCAGCATATCAGTGTACACGCCGCCCGTAGGAATAATCCAGTTCGTCACCTCACGGCTAATCGTTTCATCTTTCTTTTTGCTGCGCTTTCGCTCTACCAGCGTGTAGTAGGCACGAATCGAGCCGGAACCCACGACCCACACCGCCGGGCAGATGGTATCGGGCGCTAATAGCAGTTTCTTAGCCGGAACTTCGACTGACTCGAACAGTCCGAGGATGGGTGTCAAGTCCTGTTCGGGCATTTTGGTGAGTATAGTAAGAATTGCGAGTAGTCGTTCCATGATTAGGTAGTTGTGGATGAAATTTAACTCGTAGAGCCGATACATAGCCGAAAGGTTGTAACGAGTTACCACAAAAACTTCATGCCTAATAAAAAACGGCCCTCGCTGCGAAGCAAGGGCCGTTTTTATCCAGAAACTCCGCTGACCCTGGTTTGTAATCTTGTATGGGTGGCCGCCGCCGTCGGTTCAACTAATTTGCAGCCGGGGCGCGGAGATGCGAATACCAAAAGCAGAACCACCAGTTGCAAACTGGCGGGAGCAGGGGGGGAATCTACGCCTACACCAGCCCCGATGATTCGACGGTGTTCAAAGGGCAGAAGAACATTACCGCCACGCCCGTCATCCCCGATTTTCAGTTTGCGGTGGCCGACTTATTTGCTGACGCATCATCGTCGTAGAGACGTTGCAATGCCAGCGCATCCTTAGGCTTTTGGCGACGTTGGCCATTCAATGGGGCCGGCCATCCGGCGGCTGATTATTTGAGGTACGGAGTCTCCCTTCGGAAGACCCCGCACAGCGGCGGAAGGCTACGACGAACTGGTGGCACAGGAATTTGGGAACTTTTTCCCGTATACTAAATCTTTACCAGACCCATCATGGGAAACGCCAACTCCTCAAAAACGGCCATCTACGCGGCCATCGCTGCCAATGCGGCCATTGCCATTTCCAAATTCATTGCCGCCGGATTCACTGGTAGCTCTGCCATGCTTTCCGAAGGCATACACTCGGTAGTGGACACCGGCAATGGCCTGCTTTTGCTGCATGGAATACGGCAAAGCAAAAAAGCCGCCGATGACCAGCACCCTTTCGGGCACGGTAAAGAGTTGTACTTCTGGTCGTTGATTGTGGCCATTCTTATTTTTTCCATCGGGGGCGGCATGTCGTTCTACGAAGGTATTATCCACATCAAGAACCCCAAACCCCTGACCGACCCCACCTGGAACTACGTGGTACTGGGGTTGGCCGCCTGCTTTGAAACCATCGCTCTGTATCTGGCCCTGAAACAATTCAATGCCACCCGCAACGGTCAAAACTTTTGGAAGGCGATCCGGGCGAGTAAAGACCCTTCAAATTTTGCCATTATTTTTGAGGATACAGCCGCCTTATTGGGTTTGATTGTTGCTGCTATAGGCATTTTTCTGGGGCATGAGTTCAATAACCCGTACATTGATGGCGCGGCTTCGCTGGTTATTGGCCTGATTCTCTCGGCTATCGCCATTTTTCTGGCCTACGAAAGTAAGGGTCTTTTGATCGGGGAGGGGGCCGACCCGGCGGTTTTAGAAAGCCTGGTGGTACTTATCAACGAGGAGCCCAGCATTCTGAATGCAAGGCACCCGCTCACCATGCACTTTGGCCCCAATGAGGTGTTTCTGGCCCTGGATGTCAATTTCTTACCCGAACTAACCGCCGTGGAAGTTGAACAGGCAGTGGTAAAACTGGAAAAAATGATTCGACAGGCTCATCCTGACATCAAGCGGATATTTATCGAAGCCAGGGCTATCTCCGCCGACCGAAGTACTTCCCAAAATAGTCAAGTTTGATAGTCAGCCTTTTAGGGTGATTGCATGAAAGTGTAAGTTAGCCATCTTTGCGAGATGGACATAGCTGATTTTTCTTTGAGTTGGATGATCCCCGTCAAGAGGGGAAGTGTTATCATGTGTTAAGCGATATCGTTTTGATTGTTTTGTGCGAATATTTAGCTGACTGCGAGGGTTTTGTTGAGGTGTATGACTACGCCTGCGACAAGCAGGAGACCTTGAAGGAAATTCCTCGAACTGCCTTGCGGCATACCCTCCCATGACCCACTTGGCCGGGTCTTCTGCCTTCTGGCCCCCCTCCAATTGGAATCCCTGCTGACGCAGTGGGGAAAGCAGATTATGGGGCTGCTGGTCGGCAAGCAGCTCGCCGTCGACGGCAAGCAACTGCGTGCCGGCCGGCCGGTGCCGCACCATCGAGGCGGGCAGCAAGCAGGCCTCGGTGCAGATCGTCAGCATATGGGCGCAGGGCGAGCGTTTGTGCCTGACCCATAGCTAGATAGCCGACAAGACCAACGAAATAACGGCCATTCCTGACCTGCTGCACCCGCTGCATATCAAGGGGGCGCCGGTGAGCATTGACGCTATCGGCTGCCAGAAGGATATCGTCGAATTGATCGTTGGCAAAGAGGCCGACTATCTGATCAGCCTGAAGGAAAATGGCAGCGGCCAACCGTCAGGACGGGCTCCAAGAGCAGGTTGCCGACTGGTTCGAGCGGGTGGGCACCTCGCAGCCTTCGGCGGTCAGCCGCGATCCGAAAGCTGGCCCTGGGCCTGATAAGCCGAGAACCCACCAAGTTCAGCCTGAGAAGGAAAAGGAAAAAAGCTGCCAGGGATGACCAATATTTAAAAAAACTGCTCAGCCAACTATGCGTTTGATGCAATCGCCCTACTCTTTAACTCATTCTACATAAGTCAGTAGAATTAGGTTACTCTCTCCACTAACCCTGATACGCAGAAGGCCCGCTTCAATTTGAAGCGGGCCTTCCTCTATATTAACTGACTAATCTGGACTTCTTATTTCAAAAAACTGAAAGCCAGATAATCCTTTCCTCTATTCCTCCTTTTCTCCTCGAAAAACTAAGCATTTACTGGTCCTCCCTTCGCCTTCGTAATCACCCCGTCAGCCAGGCCGGATGGGATGATGTCGTAGTGGGAGAAGGTCAGGCTGGCCGTGGCGCGGCCTGAGGTGATGGTGCGGAGGTCGGTCACGTAGCCGAAGAGTTCGGACAGCGGCACGTCGGCCTTCACGACCTGCGAACCAGCTTTGGTGTCCATGCCCTTCATCACGCCACGGCGACGGTTGAGGTCACCCGTGATAGGACCCGTGTATTCTTCGGGAGAAACCACCTCTACCCCCATGATGGGTTCGAGCAGCTTGGCACCCGCGTGGCGAGCCGATTCCTTGAAGCCGATCCGGGCGGCCATCTCGAAAGAGAAGGAGTCGGAGTCAACATCGTGGAAAGAGCCGTGGTACAGGCGCACTTTCATCGAATCCAGAGGATAACCGGCCAAAGGGCCGCTGTTCATCGCTTCGGCGAAGCCCTTCTGGATCGAAGGAATGAATTCACGGGGGATCACACCACCCACGATTCCGTTGACAAACTGCAAGCCCTGCTCTATTTCCTTGCCTTCTTCGGCGTCGTCGCGTGGTCCGATTTCAAAGGCGATGTCGGCAAATTTACCGCGACCGCCCGTTTGCTTCTTGTAAACCTCACGGTGATCGAAATTCTTAGTGAGCGCTTCCTTGTACGCAACCTGTGGTGCGCCTTGGTTCACTTCTACTTTAAACTCGCGACGCATCCGCTCAATAATGATTTCCAGGTGCAGCTCGCCCATGCCGCGGATGATGGTCTGACCCGTCTCCTCGTCAGTGTTGACGTGCAGCGTGGGATCTTCCTCGATCAATTTGGCAATGGCGTTACCGAACTTGTCCTGGTCGGCGGATTTCTTTGGCTCGATGGCGTAGCCGATTACCGGCTCGGGGAACACCATCGACTCGAGGACGATGGGGTGCTTCTCGTCCGAGAGCGTGTCGCCCGTCTTGATGTCTTTGAAACCAACCACGGCACCGATGTCACCGGCTTCGAGGCGGTCGATTTGGTTTTGCTTGTTGGCGTGCATCTGGAAGATGCGGGAAATCCGCTCCTTGTTGCTCGAACGGTTGTTCAGGACGTAAGAACCCGACTCCAGCGTTCCCGAGTAGGAACGGATGAAGCACAAGCGGCCCACGTAAGGGTCGGTGGCGATTTTGAACGCCAGGGCGCAGAAGGGATCGTCGCCTTTGGGCTCACGGGTTATTGGTTGTTCCGTGTTGGGGTCGGTTCCCGTAATCGTGCCGCGATCCAGGGGTGAAGGCAGAATCGCCATCACGTAATCCAGCATCGTCTGCACGCCTTTGTTTTTGAAAGAAGAACCGCAGACCATCGGCACAATCTTCATGCTGATCGTCGCGGCGCGCAGGGCGGCCAGGATTTCGTCCTCCGAAATGGAGGCGGGATCCTCGAAGTATTTCTCCATCAGCGTGTCGTCGAACTCGGCGACGGCTTCGAGCAACTTCTCGCGCCATTCCTTGGCTTCCTCGATCATGTCCTCGGGAATGGGGACTTCGGTAAAGGTCATGCCTAGGTCCTCGCCGTTCCACTCGATGCCCCGGAAGTTGATCAGATCGACCACGCCCCGGAAGTTGTCCTCGGCACCGATCGGCAACTGCAAAGGCACCGCGTAGCTGCCCAGCATTTCCTTCACTTGCGCACAAACCATCAGGAAGTCGGCACCCGAGCGATCCATCTTGTTGACGAAGCCAATGCGGGCGACATTATAGTTATTAGCCAGACGCCAGTTCGTTTCTGACTGCGGCTCCACGCCATCCACGGCACTGAACAGGAAAACCAGTCCGTCCAACACGCGGAGGGAGCGGTTTACCTCCACCGTGAAGTCCACGTGGCCGGGGGTGTCGATGATGTTGATGTGGTATTTCTCGTCGCGGTACATCCAGTCAACCGTCGTGGCGGCGGAGGTGATGGTGATGCCTCGCTCCTGCTCCTGCTCCATCCAGTCCATGGTGGCGGCACCGTCGTGTACTTCGCCGATTTTGTGGCTAACGCCCGCGTAGTACAAAATACGCTCGGAGGTGGTAGTTTTGCCCGCGTCGATGTGGGCGGCAATCCCGATATTCCGGGTCAATCTTAAATCACGTGCCATGCTGGTGGTGAATTGTCGGTTGCTAAATGTGTAATGCGGCTGAAAACGGGCGGGTTAGCGGTTTTGTTGCCTACCCTCCCAAAAATTGAGTCGCAAAATTACAGTATTCTTTTTGTTTTAGCAACGGCTGGGTGATTTTTCTTGGCGTGGAATGGATAGGTGGGTTACTTGGCTGGAAGTCGTTCCTACTCTGGTAAGCCAGCCCGGCCTATCCGCCTTTCCAAATGCGTCGCGGCGGGTGTAGCCTTCTCACGGTGCTTCGCGACCATCGCCTCAATGTCACGAATGACCTCGGGATGTTCATCAGCAACATCGTATTTCTCTGACGGATCGTGCAGGAGGTTAAATAGCTGGTACTTTTCCAGTTTCTCCATTTTTTCGGGATAACCCAGCGGGTTATTCTTGTAATACAGCAGCTTGTAGGCCCCTTTCCGGGCGGCGAACAGGCGGCTACCGTGGTAGTAGTACATCGCGTCGCGCGGGCTGGCGGCTCCTTTGTGCAGCACCTCCGTGAGGTCGTAGCCGTCGTAAATGCGGTCGGTGGGTAGTGGGATACCGGCCAGTTTGCCGAAAGTCGGCAGCAGATCCAGCGTACTGCCCATGCCGGATACCACGCCGGGCTTCACGCGGCCCGGCCCCCAGAAAATCGTCGGTACCCGCACGCCGCCTTCGTAGCTGGTGCCTTTGTTACCAAATAGCAGTCCCGCCGAGCCGCCCTGTTCGTTGAAGAGCGCCCAGGGGCCGTTGTCCGAAGTAAAGACGAC
>JBBSKK010000193.1:0-6350 GCA_038256395.1 Cytophagales bacterium
AATGGCATAAGGCTGCTTGGGCTTCACACCAATATCGCCTTCGTTTTGCACAAACCCGTCGTCTTTCACGTAGCGTTGGGCATTGTGCGAGTCAAGTGAATAAGAACCCATACCTACTGAATTAGCGACGGGCCTGGTGCCGAGCGTGTGCTGCTCGGTCATGACATCCTGCCCGATCATGCGCCGAGCCTCGCGGACGTAAATCTGGTGCGGCCAGTTATTATTATCCGTGAATTCGTCTTTGGCTAATCCCCATTCCTGCATATCTTTTCGCACGTCGGCGGGCATTCGGGGATCGTTTTGCATGAAATACAGCAAGCCCTGCTGGTACTTACGGTGGTCTTCGATGATTTCCTTACGGCGTTCGTAGCTGGCCTCGGGGTAGTCGTAGTTCTTGCCGATGTAGTCGCTGCTGAACGGGCCGTGGTTATTGGTGTCGGTCTTGCGGTTGGGGATGTGGTCGAACTTATTAAAAGTCTCACGCCAGCCGGCGTCGTACACCCGGCCCAGCAGTTCGTAGCGGGCCGGGTCGTAGCCCTCGGGCTTGGGGAAGGGCAGGCGATTTTCGGGCTTGTCGGTCATGCAGAGCCGGAAGCAGTAGGCCTGGATTTTGTTGTCGCCGCTGCCGTACTCGCCCGGTGGCTGGTTGGAGACTTCGGGCAGAAGGCCACTGCTGGGATCGCCCGCCACTTTGTAAGGGCTGATGTCGGATTTGAAATAATGGCCGTGCTGGAAGACCTCCGTCTGCACGCCGTTCCACTGTTCGCCATGTACCTCGTTGGCCTCGCGGCCCACGTGGTAGCTGACGCCGGCTGCCGCCATCAGGTCGCCCTCGTAGGTAGCGTCGATAAACATCTTGCCTTCGTAGGTATTGCCGCTCAGCGTTTTGAAGTACTTGATCTCTTCGTTTTCCATCCCCACGCCGAAGGCCGAGCGGTCGAGCCACTCGTCGCGGTAAATGGTAATGTCGTTTTCTTTTACAAAATCCTCGAAAACCCGCTCGGCGGCGTGGGGCTCGAAGATCCACATCGTGCGGTTTTCACCGTCCATCGCGGGGGTTCCCTGGCCTTTGTTGCCAAATTCGTCGCGCTTTTGCCAGATCCAGCTACTGTCCTGCTGGTAATGCTGGTAAAGGCGGTGGTAAAACTCCCGCGCCAAGCCGCCGATAACCGACTTGTCGCCCGTATCGGTGAAACCCAAGCCACCCGCCGACAGGCCACCCAAGTGCTGGTCGGGCGAGACGATTATGACCGACTTGCCCATTTCCTTGACCTGCACGGCGGCGGTGACAGCGGCGGCGGTGCCGCCGTAGATGATGACATCGGCGGAGCGGGTGTCGCCCGTTTTTCCACTACCAGAATTAGAAGAACAGGCCGCCAGAACCGACAGTAGTAGAAAACTGAGTACGAACTTTTTGAAAAAATGCATAGAATTAAGAGGGTTTATTGGGTTAAATTTGCTCAAATTTAGACTATTTTCTAAAATCGAGGATCAGTAACCCGGATTCTGATCGGCTTGGGTCATGGCTGGATTATTGTTGATTTCGTCCACCGGAATCGGGAAGAGCAGACTCACGTCGCTCCATGCCTTGCCCGTCGCCTTGATTTTTTCGGCGGCGGTACCCGTGCGCAGCAGATCGTTCCAGCGCTTCATTTCCATGATGAACTCATACCCCCGCTCCTGAATCACTGCGTCGCGGAAGGCGGCTTTCGACAGGCCGGAAGCGATGTCAATTTTGGCGGGTGTGTTCAGCGGCAGCCCGTAAGCGCGGCGGCGGACGATGTTCAGGCGCTCGGTGGCCAGGGCCGACGGTGCCGCTTCGGCCTGACTGGCGGCCTCGGCGTACACCAGGTAGGCTTCGGCCAGGCGGAAGATCGGGATATTATTCTGGTGGCAACTGCCGCAGGCGGCGCCTTTGTCCTGATACTTTTTAAACAAAGGGCTGGGCTGAGGCAAGAAAACAGTATCGCCCGGTGCCTTCAGCATATAGGTGTAGGTGTTGTACTGCTGCCGCAGATCCTTCTTGTCCCAAGTACCAAGGAACGACTTCATTACCGGTAGCCAGGCATATACGCCGTTGGCCCCCAAGGCTACCCCGTTTACCGTACGTGACAAAAAAGTGGGAATGCTGTTGCCATTGGTAGGCGTGTGGTGAATAGACCAAATGTCTTCCTCGTAAGTGACGATGCCGGGGCCGTACATTTTGTTCAGAAAATCGTCGGATTGTTTGACCTCCACCAGCTTGAATGAGCCATTTTTGATGACATCGTCGGCCAGGTCACGCGCCTTAGCCCACTCCTCGGTGGTCAGGTAGGCATCGGCCAGCAGCATTTTAGCCGCCCAGGAAGTGGCTCTGCCGCTCAGGTTGGCCGGAAATGAAGGAGCCAGGTCGGGAATGGCGGCGGTGAGGTCGGCTTTGATAAAATCCCAAACCTCTTTGGTTGGCTTCCGGGGAGCGGGAACCTGAGACAGATCGGTGATTTCCTTGTCCCGAATAGGGACACCGCCCCAGTATTTGACCAAATTGCTGTAGAAAAAAGCCCGCATGAATTTGGCTTCGGCCAAAATCTGCTTTTTAAGCTTTTCATCCATCTGGATGCCGGGAACATTGTCCAAAACGGTGTTGGCCCGATTGATTCCCTGATACAAGTCATTCCACGAGCCGAACGCCCGCGCCTGATTGGTGTTGTCCAGTGGTTTGTCCATCACGCTGATCGTTTGCTGGCTACCCCGTCCGTCGGAGTAATCGGAGCGGTTCTCGACCAGGGACATAAACCAGATCGTGGGGAAAAATCCGTTGCCAAGTGAGCCGTACACGGCGGTGAGAGCCGCGTTGGCGTCATCGGCGTTTTTGTAGAAATTGGTTTTGGCAATAAAACTCTTGGGCGATTCCACGAGGGCGTCCTCGCACTGGAAGAAAACGCAGCTTAACAGTACGATGATTAGTATCCGTTTCATAAGGGAAGATTTTTAGGAGTGAATGTTGGTTAAAAGCCCGCTTTCAGGCCGAAGGTAAGGGTTCGGGCCGCCGGGTACCCGGTCTCGTCGATGCCGATGCGCAGGTCGCCCGTACCCGAACGGGTGTTCACTTCGGGGTCGAGGCCGGGGTATTTAGTGATCGTCAGCAGGTTCTGCGCACTGGCGTAAAGTTGGATGCTTTGAATCCACTTCATGTTCAGGCTCGTAACCGGAAGATTAAAAGCCAGTCGTATATTCTTGAGGCGCAGATACGAGCCGTCTTTCACGAACCGATCCGACACACGGAAGTTAGAACCCGTGCTTAGCTTGGGATACAATGCGTTGGGATTCGGACTCCCAGGACGCCAGCGGTTATTGTACACGTCCACCAGTTGATTTTCACCCGTATTGAACGAATTGCTGATCGAGCCGCCGGTGGCAAAGAATAGGTCGCTCCCCTGTATGCCTTCCAAAAAGACGTTCAACTCAAAGTTTTTGTAGCTCAAATTGTTGTTTATACTGAAAATGAAGTCGGGATAGGGATTGCCGATGATGGTTTGGTCGCTGTTGGTGATGGCCCCATCGTTATTGAGGTCCACGTATTTGATTTGTCCCTTTTCGTCCAGCCCATCCTCTTTGAATCCGTAGAAAAGGCCGAGCGGCTGCCCTTCGCGGGCGATGTTGATAGGCGAACCAAACGGCAGACTGATACCGCTGCCAAAAATATCGCTACCCCCGATGTCGATGACCTTGTTGCGGTTAGTGGACATTTGGGCGAATACGTCCCACTTGAAAGCCTGGTCAATAATGTCTGCCCCGATACCCAACTCGAAACCGGCATTCTGGATTTCGCCCAGATTGGTCGTGATCGAGTTGAAGCCCGCCGAGCCGGGCAGCGTGACCCTGGCCAACAAATCGGTCGTGGACTTGTGGTAGTAATCGAGCGTAATGCGCAGCCTCTCGTTGAAAAGGCCCGCGTCCAGCCCAACATCGAACTGCGCGGTGGTTTCCCATTTCAAGTTGTCGTTGGGCAGGGCTACCGGGGCGTAGCCGATCAGGTCGGTCTTGCCGAACGTCGCCCGTTGGACGCCCAGTCGATTGAGCGACTGGAAAGGGGTGAGAGTGGTGCTGCCCGTGGTACCGTAGCTCATCCGCAGTTTCAGGCTCGAAATGGCTTTTATGTTTCTGATAAAATCTTCTTCGGACAGCTTGTAGGCCACCGCTCCCGACGGAAAAAAGCCCCACTTATTGTTGGCCCCGAAGCGGGAAGAGCCATCGGCCCGCCCACTCAGGGTGAACAAAAACTTATCGGCCAGTGAATAATTGACCCGGCCCAGCCAGGAAAGCAACGCCCATTGGCTATAACCCGAATTGTTGGGATTGGTGACCTGGGCGGCACCCAGGTTATTGTTTTGCAGTATGTCGTTCAGGAAGCCGCTACCTCCCTGGCTATTGTCGTAGCTGGTTTGGTTTTGCCAGGTAAAGCCCGCCACCGCGTTCAGAGACGACTTGTCGAACGCCTTGGTGTAGGACAAAATATTCTCGTTCAGGAAGGAGACGTCGCGACCAAAGGATGAATTGGCGTTGCCATTCGCAGACGACAGTTTTAGGGTAGTGGGCGAATAAAAATTTCCCTCGTCGAATGCTTGCTCGGTGCCTAACAAAGTCTTGAAGGTGAATCCTTCCGCGATAGTAAAGGTTGCGGAAAAATCGGCCAGCAGACTGGTTCGTTTGCGTTGATTGAGGATTTCGGTAAACAGCAGCGGATGCTGCAACACGTTGGGACTAAAAGGGTAGGGAGCAACGCTTGAAAAGTTCCCGTTCTGATCCCGCAGTGGAACCGTGGGCGGCGACACGATGGCAGCCGAGAATATGCTGTTGCCCCGGTGGCCGTTGTTCGCTCCATTGTTAGCAAAGGTGAACCGCGACCCCACAAAATGCGTCGAAAAGGAGAAACGGTCGCTCACGTTCTGATCCAGGCCAAAGCGAAACGAACCCCGGTCGGTGCCGGAATTGAGAATGATGCCGTCCTGCTTGAAGTAGTTTCCCGATACGGAGTAGCGGGTCTTGGCGTTGCCACCCGAGAAAGTCAGCACGTGATTTTGTATGGGGGCCGTATGGAAAATTTCATCCTGCCAGTCAGTATTGGCAAAATCAGTGCCTGTGAACTGCGCAGGTTTACCATCGTTGGTCAACTGCTCGTTGGCGACCTCAGCGTACTGCTGGGCGTTCAGCAAATCAAAACGCTTGGCTGCATTCTGAAAACCGTAGTAGCTGTCGAGACTCACGCGGCTGCGGCCTTCCTTGCCCTGTCGGGTGGTGATGATGACCACGCCATTGGCACCCCGCGCTCCGTAGATGGCAGTAGCGGAGGCATCTTTCAAAATGTCTATCGTGGCGATGTCCGAGGGATTCAGAAAATCTATTCCGCCTGTGAGAGGAAAGCCATCGACAACGTAAAGTGGATTGTTGTTACCCAGAAAGGAGTTTCCGCCGCGAACCTGCACCTGCACCGAAGCCCCCGGCTGCCCCGAACTCTGAATAACCCGAACGCCCGGCGCCCGCCCCCGTAGCGCCTGCTGCACATCGGCCACCGGAAAAGCATCTATGTCCTTGGTGTCGATTTGGGAAACCGCCCCGGTCAGGTCTTTCCGCTTGACGCTTCCGTAGCCAATGACCACGACTTCGTTGAGCGCTTTACTTTCTGGGGCCAGCGAAATGGCCAGACTGGACTGGTTGCCGACAATCACCTCCTGGCTGGAATAACCGACAAAACTAAAAACCAGAACGGAGGAGGCACCAGGTACTTCCAACACGAATTTTCCGTCGGTGTCGGTCGTAGTACCGCGCTGGGTGCCTTTCAAGACCACGCTGACACCCGGCAAAACCCCGCCGTTCTCATCCCGCACGGTTCCCGTCACTCTTTGCTCCACTACTTCTTTAATTTCAGAGCCAGAGGCCCCCAACGAAGCTTCTGCTTCCACCCGCGTCAGCATAATTTGCCCCCCAATAACCCGGTAAGAAATATCCAGTGGCTCCAAAACCATCGCCAGCACGTCCGAAAGCTTGCGTTGGTCGGCCTTCACGCTCACCCGGCGGTTGGGCTGGATAACCGTAGAACTGTACACGAATTTGACACTCACTTCATCTTCAATCCTGGACAGTACTTTTCGTAATTCTGTGTTAGTGGCTTTGATCGAAAGGGCCCGGTCGAGCAGGCCCTGGGTATGGGCGTCGTGAGCGTACCCCAGCGTCAGGGTCATACCCATCAGGACAGTTTGTAGCAAGGTAATCCGCATGATTCGTTGCAGCGTTTTTCGCGCTCGTAAATGTTTTTTCATTACATTTGATTGTTTTTGTTGGGTTTAAAAGATTTGACAAAACGCCCTCTC
>JBBSKK010000194.1:0-6347 GCA_038256395.1 Cytophagales bacterium
CAACTGTTCGGGCGGCCCCGTCCACAACTCAACAAATAAACATCAATTACACAATTACACGATTCAACAATTACACATCCTTGACAAAGATAGGTTTCAACGTACTCGCCTGGTCGGCGGTGGTTTCGGAGGATTTAAATCCGATTGCCGATAGGCTTAAAAAAATTGGCTACGACGGCGTGGAATGCTTCGTCGGTGCGGCGGAAGATCCGGCAGCTTACCGGAGATTCGGTAAACACGCGGCGGATTTAGACTTGGGCATGACCGCCGTGACGGTCGTTAGCCCCGAAACGAATCCCGTGAGCGAGTCAGCGGCGGTGCGGGAGAAGGCGCTGGAACGCATCAAGTGGTGCATCGATCGTTCGCATGATTTAGGTGCGACGATCCTTTGCGGGCCGTTTCACTCGGCTCACGCGCATTTCTCCCGGCAACCTGCTCAGGATGACGAATACGGGCGTGCCGCCGAACTACTGCATGATGCGGGCGTTTACGCGGCCCAAGCTGACATCATCCTGGCACCGGAAGCCCTCAACCGCTTCGAGTGTTACCTTTGCAATACCGCTGAACAATTGTACCGCTTGGTGAATATGGCCGGACATCCCAATGTGCGGGCGATGTTTGATACCCACCACGCCAATGTGGAGGAAAAAAGCTACGCCCAAGCCCTCGAAACACTCAAATCCGTGTTGGTGCACGTCCACATCAGCGAGAACGACCGCGGTACGCCTGGCAGCAGTCACTTGCCATGGGACGAGATTTTTGCCAAATTAGCTGCCATCAATTACGAAGGCTGGCTGACTATCGAGGCATTTTCGCGCAACGATCCTGACTTTGCCAACTCCATTGGCGTGTGGCGCGAATACAACGACCCCTGGGATATTGCAGAGGATGGGTTTAAGTTTATCGAGCGGATGGTTGAGAAACACTTTGTTGTAGTGGATAATTGATAGTGGATAATGGATAATTCTTTTGCCTCGGCTTTCACGTTTTGCCTGGCCTTTTTTGTGATGGTTTGCTCAGTATCTGCCCAAACGGATTTTGAGAAATATCGGGTAGTTTATAAAGGCGATAAGGGGCCGGGCGTAGGCAAGAATATTGTTTTCATCGCTTCCGACCACGAATACCGCAGTGAGGAAAGTTTGCCGGAACTGGCTAAGATTTTGGCGAAACACTATGGCTTTACCTGCACCGTGATTTTTGCCCTCGATGATAATGACAACATCCTGCCCGGCGGCTCAAACCTGCGTGGGCTGGAAGTTTTGGAAAAAGCCGACCTCATGGTACTCTTCACCCGCTTCTCGGATTTTCCCGACGAAGAAATGCAGCACTTTGACGACTATCTGAAACGCGGCGGTCCCATCGTAGCGCTACGCACTTCAACCCATGCTTTTAACATAAAAAACCATCCGAACTGGCAGCATTACGACTTTCGCTACGATGGGCCAAAAAAGGCGTGGAAAAATGGCTTCGGCGAATATGTTTTGGGCGAAACCTGGGTCAGCCATTACGGTACCAATCATAAGCAGTCGTCGCGGTTGATGATTGAGGAAAATCAAAAGAACAACCCTATTATGCGGGGCGTCAAGGATATGTGGGTACAGTCAGGCGCTTATACCGCCGAGCCCACCAAAGGCAGCGTGATTTTGGCCAAAGACCAGCCCCTGAACGGCATGACGCCCGACTCACCCGCCGATGCCACCAAGCAGCCCGTCCCCGTGGCCTGGACGCGCAGCTATCAACTCGAAGGCGGGATGCCGGGCCGCGCCTTTACCACCACGCACGGTGCCTCCGAAGATATCCTGAACGAAGGCTTCCGCCGAATGCTAATCAACGCATCTTTTTGGGCCATGGGCATGGAGAGTAAAATCAAAGCCAACCACGACCTGTCGCTCGTCGGTCCCTACGAACCCACAACTTTCAATTTTGAAGGCTACAAAGCCAATGTAACACCCAGTATGCTGGCGGGTTTCAACTCGCTCATCATGCCAGGGAAGGTAGTAGAGAAATAAGTTCGGTCAATGGTACGCGGTACATTGACCACTCTGACGAAGAATACCGTTGACCCTTGACCGTTAACCCCGAAAACCAATGACAAAAGCCCTCCCTTTCCGTTTCGGCTCCGAAGTTTACACTTGGTACATGGCTGGTAACGGCACCGTCCACGCCGGCAAATTGGGTCACATGATCGAGGTCATTGCCAAGGCGGACTTCACCGGAATCCAACCGATTTTTCCCTGGATGGGACCACTCCAAGACCCGCATAAGTTGGCCGAAAAACTCAAAGAACAAAACATTGAGCTGGCCGCGCTTTCACTACCCTTCGAGTGGAACAGCCCTACGGAATCCGCCGCCGAACGCGCCGAAGCCGACCAGGCTATCGAACTTTTGCAGTATTTTCCCGGTGCTATCCTCTGCACTGTGCAAATCCCGACGGGGCGCCACGATTTGGCAGAGCGCCGCGAAAGTCTGGTCAAAATCGTCAACGGCATTTCGGCACGGGCCTCGTATAAGGGCATTCCGTGCAGTTTTCACCCCAATTCGCCCAAAACCTCCATCATCCGTACCGCCGAAGACTACCGCGTGGTGCTGGAAGGGCTGGATACTTCCGTCACGGGCTGGACCCCCGACGTGGGACACATCATCAACGGCGGCATGGACCCGCTCGAAAAGATGCAGGAGTACGCCTCGCTCATCAACCATGTGCATTACAAAGACTGGGACGGCGAACCGGAATTTGCCCTCATGGGTCAGGGAAAAGTGAACCTGCTGGCTATTACGCAGTGGCTCAAAGATCAGAATTACACGGGCTGGATCGTCTGCGAGGACGAAGCCGAAATGGCCATCGAAGAACCCGACCAAGTCACCCTACACGATGGTCGCTGGATTACCCACGAGCTGATCCCTGCTTTAAAATAGCTATCGGCTATCGGCAGTCGGCTTTCGGCTTATATTCATCCCGATTAAAACATTCTCTCTCCTAAAATACAGAGGAGGTTTGCTCATGCATATTTTAATTAAAAGTAAAAAAGGCCGAAAGCCGTGAGCCGACTGCCGATAGCCATAAAATGCCTTTCATAAAATCCAACGGAATAAACCTCCACTACCAGGAACGCGGCTCCGGCGAACCGCTGCTGCTCATCATGGGCATCACCGCCGATCACTCGGTCTGGGAACCGCACGTCTCAGTGTGGGAGAAAAGCTTCCGCTGCATCCTGCCCGACAACCGAGGCGTTGGCCTGACCGACAAGCCTTCGGGCGACTACATCACCGCCGAAATGGCCGACGACCTCTCGGGTTTACTTGATCATTTAGGATTGGAAAAAGTCCGCGTCGTGGGCGTGTCGATGGGCGGAGCCATTGCCCTGCAACTCGCTCTGCGACACCCCGACAGAGTAAGTTCGATGGTGCTCATGTGCCCATGGGCGCGTTGCGATGCGATGGCCAAGGGCATTTTTGAACACATGGTGGACTGCAAAGCTCGCTTCACACCCGAGGAGTTCAGTCTGTACATTCAATTACTGATTTTCTCAAAATCAACCTGGGACAACGAAGAAAAACGCGCCGGATTGGAAGCCGACCGCCAGCAGGCCCCGCCTTTCCCACAGCCACTACACGGTCTGGCCGGACAAGCCGCTGCCTGTATCGATCAAAATGTGTATAATGATTTGGGCAAAATAAAAACGCCCACGCTGGTCATCGGGGGCGACGCAGACATTTTTACTCCGCCCTGGATGGGCAAAGAAATCGCGGAGGCCATGCCCAACGCAGAAATTTATTTGTACGAAAACCTGGGCCACGCTTTCCACTTTGAAAACCCGGAAGATTTCAATCCTAGGGTAGAAAAGTGGCTTTTGGAAAATTGACATTAAACATTGGACGTTGGATGTTGGACTCTTTCAATTTCGCTACTGAATCCAACGTCCAACATCCAATGTCAACAGAATATGAACCTCTCAAACTGGCATAACAAAATCGGCAACCCCGCCCAACTCGGCGGCATCGAAACCTCCGTCCTCGACAACGGCCTGGGTCGCGGTACGCGCATCGCCTGGATTAACACCGGAACGGGCCTGCGCTACAAAGTGGTGCTGGATCGGGCAATGGACATCGCCGACGCCTTTTACAATCAGCACAGCTTGGCGTGGTTGAGTCACAGCGGCGTCACGCCACCGCAGTTTTATCCCGACCGGGGCATCGAATGGCTCCGCACCTTCGGCGGCGGACTGCTCACGACCTGCGGCCTGTCGCACGTGGGCGGCCCCGATAGCGACGAAAACGGCGAGCGCGGTCTGCACGGGCGCATCAGCAACACGCCCGCCGAAATTATTTCTATCATCCAACCCGACCCGCAGCGTGGGCAAATGGAAATGAGCATCACGGGTCGCATCCTGGAAACGACCGTCTTCGGCCCCACGCTGGAACTGCGACGAACCATTTCGGGAAAGCTGGGTGAAGCCTTCATATATATTCAGGACGAGGTGACCAACTTGGGTAACGCTGAGGTACCGCACATGATGTTGTATCACCTCAATTTTGGCTATCCGCTGGTGGACGAAGGCGCAAAAATTACCTGGAAAGGCGAATGGAAAGCCCGCGAAGGTGACGAAACGAAAATTTTCCTCAAAGGCAACGATTACCGGACTTGCCCGGCCCCACTGGACGACCACGCCGGGACGGGCGAAGAAGCCGCCTTCATCCAACCCGAAGCCGACGAAAATGGAATTTCCCGTTGCGGAATTCACAACGCAAGGTTAGGAATCGACCTGGAGGTGTCTTTTAACAAAAAGCTGCTTCCGTGGCTGACCAACTGGCAGCATTGGGGCAAAAACGAGTACGTCACGGGCCTGGAACCCGGTACCAACCCACCAATCGGTCAAAACAAAGCCCGCGAACAGGGGGAGTTGATTTTGCTAAAACCGGGAGTAAGCCGTAAGTATGAAATGAAAATAGAAGTGAATGAAAATTGACGTTAAAATCCAGAAAGTATAGCGTCCAAAATCCAAAATCCAACGTCCAAAATCCAAAAAATGAGTCACTCCACAAAAGCATTAGAAGAAGGAAAAGGAATTCTGCGCCTGGCCCCGACCTGGGTACCGCGTTCATTTTGCGTACCGGGGCGGCGCATCAAGCTGCATCCCGACGATTATTATGTCCTGGGCGGTGAGCGCGGCGGCATCGACGAGCGGTGGCTGTCGAGCACTACACCCGCCAAAAACGGCCCGCTCACGGGCGAGAACGAAGGCTTGAGCGCCGTGGTCGTTGGCGACGAACAGATTTTGCTCAAAGACGTCATCGACGAATTGAAGGGCGAAATCATCGGCGACCGCCTTTGGGACGAGCATAAAAGCTGGCCGATGTACTCCAAGTTTTTCGACAACATGGGGCCGCTGCCGCACCACATCCACCACAACGATGAACACGCCGCTAAAATCGGCCAACTCGGTAAGCCGGAGGCCTACTACTTCCCGCCGCAACTGAACAACCACGGCGGTGATTTTCCCTACACGTTCTTCGGCATCGCCCCCGGCACGACGAAGGAGCAGATCAAGGAATGCTTGATGAATTTCACCAAGGGCGATAATAAGATTACCAACTACTCGCAAGCGTTCAAACTCGAACCCGGCACGGGCTGGGACGTGCCGCCGGGAATGCTCCACGCGCCGGGCAGTCTGTGTACCTACGAGCCGCAAAAAGCCTCCGACGTGTTTGCGATGTACCAGTCGCTGGTCAACGAAGCCATTATCCCTGAAGAACTCCTCTGGAACGGCACCCCCGAAGACCGCATGGGCGACTACGATCAACTCATGGAAGTCATCGACTGGGATTTGAACACCAACCCCAACATCCTCGAAACCCGCTTCATGCGCCCCAAGCCCGTCCGCGACCCCGCCGAAATGGAAGCCGCTGGCTACGTGGAAAACTGGGTATGTTACCTGAACGACGCTTTCAGCGCCAAGGAACTAACGGTGGCTCCCGGCGCGACGGTCACGATCAAAGACGCCGCCGCCTACGGCCTCATTATTATGCAGGGCCACGGCAAAATGGGCGTCTGGAACGTAGAAACCCCCGCCCTAATCCGCTACGGCCAACTCACGTTCGACGAGTTTTTCGTGACGGAAAAAGCCGCCAAAGAAGGCGTAGAAATCACCAACCACTCGTCCGTCGATCCGCTGGTAATGCTGAAGCACTTTGGTCCCGGAAACCCGGATTTGAGTTTATGAGTTTAAAGTCAAAAGTTTAAAGTCTCTTGGAATATAACAGTTATTCTAATAACTCCTGAACTTTAAACCGCTTGGACGTACTCGTCATAAACTCTAAACCCTGAACTTTAAACTTTGAACTCATAA
>JBBSKK010000195.1:0-6307 GCA_038256395.1 Cytophagales bacterium
CAGAATGCCGCAAAAAATCCCGCCCACCAACATCGGCAAGCAAAAGTTGACCAACAATCGCTTCGCCTGGAGCGTCCAGCACAATTGCTGAGCCTTCCGGGCCTTAAGCATCGTGAAATACAGCACCGTACCCGCCGCTAGTCCGAAGACTACTGTCGCCGCCAGAGCGGTAAAATGAGCCGTTCCAACCGCTAAGCCATTCTGATATAGTGCTGGATAACTCAATTCCTGAACCGTCAAGTGCCACTGCACCGCTCCGGCACCCGCCAGCGCAATCATGCCCACAAAAATACCCGACAACCCGCTCAAAGATTGAAAACGACCAGAGCGGTCCATGATGCTCCTGATTTCGCGCAGGGTTTGGTGTTGGTCGTCTTGTGCTGGCATAACAGAGTACTTTGAAATGCATAGTAAATGGATTTTTCTCAAACAACAACGGAAATCTCGATATTTATTTTAGCTGCTTTCATGCAAGATTTCGATCCAAAGCGCCTGATTTCGGATCTGGCGCTTTTTTATTTGACCGCTTCTTGTTCTCTGCCCGTATCCGCTAACCTCACGGGAATATTTTTTGCAGCACCCACATTTTTTCAAAAAACCAATCAATCATGGCGTACAAAAAAGGCGACTCGGTGACGTGGGAATGGGGTACAGGTACCGCTAGGGGCAAAATCAAGGAAAAATTTACCCATAAAGTGACCCGCCCTATTAAGGGCAGCGAAATAACCCGCAACGCCAGCGACGACGAACCCGCCTACCTCATTGAGCAAGAAGACGGTGACGAAGTCCTGAAATCAGGTTCGGAGTTAAGAAAGCAATAGGGCCGCGCCGCTCAGGTCGGGAAACTCAGGCAGGCTTGATCTGGCCTTCCTCACAACGCACGATGCGGGCGGGGTACTTATCCAACAGGGTGTAGTCGTGGGTGGCCATCAGCACGGCGGTGCCGGCGTTGTTGATGGTCTTGAACACCTCCATGATTTGGTTACTCACTTCGGGGTCGAGGTTGCCGGTGGGTTCGTCGGCGATCAGGATTTGGGGTTCGTTGAGCATGGCGCGGGCAATGACCACGCGCTGCTGCTCGCCGCCCGAAAGCTGGTGCGGCATTTTCTTAGGCGAAGTACCCAGGCCGACCTGCATGAGTACTTCCGAAATGCGCCGGGCGATGTCGGCCTTCTCCGTCCAGCCCGTTGCCCGCAACACGAAGGTCAGATTTTCCTCGACCGAGCGGTCGGTGAGTAGTTGAAAATCCTGGAAAACGATGCCGATGCGGCGACGCAGGAAAGGGATGTCGCTGCGCTTGATCTTGTGCAGTTCGTAACCCGCCACCTTCGCCGATCCCGTTTGCAGCCAGAGGTCGGCGTACAGCGTTTTGAGCAGCGAGCTCTTGCCGCTGCCCGTACGTCCGATCAGATAAACGAACTCACCTTTATCGATATAAAAATTCACATCCGCCAGCACGGGCTTATCACCCTGGTAAATATCAGCACGTTCCAGCGTGACGACGAGTTCGGAGGAAATCATGATTGTTGAAAGGTTGAAAGGTTGAAGGGTTTAATGCCTGAATTTGTTTTTGAGTAGAACAGCGGCTTTAATTTCACAAACAACCTGAGCTTAGTTTTACTAAGCAAGTGACAGCCCGCTAATTTAATTTTGCGTCAATTTTCTGACAACCAATTAAACTATTCAACAGTTAAACCTTTCAACACTTACCTACTTATTTCCCTTCTGGTAATCAGCCAAAAACTTTTCTAAACCGCTGTCGGTGAGCGGGTGCTTCAACAAGGCGAGGATGGTGCTGAGAGAACCCGTCATGACGTCGGCCCCTATTTCGGCGCATTGCAAGATGTGCATCGGGTGGCGGATGGAGGCGGCTAGTACCTGGGTGTCGTAGCTGTAATTGCGGTAAATCAGGACGATTTGCTCGATAAGAGCAATGCCGTCGGTGGAAATATCATCGAGGCGACCGATGAAGGGCGACACGTAAGTAGCGCCCGCCTTAGCGGCCAGCAGGGCTTGTCCGGCCGAGAAAACCAGGGTGCAATTGGTGCGGATGCCTTTGTTGGAAAAATACTTCAACGCCTTCACGCCTTCCTGAATCATCGGTACCTTGACCACAATCTTGTCGTCGATTTCGACCAACTCTTCGCCTTCGCGGACGATGCCGTCGAAATCGGTGGAGATGACTTCGGCGCTCACATCACCTTCCACGATGTCGCAAATGGCTTTGTAGTGGCTGAAAATGTTGTTCTTGCCCGTAATGCCCTCCTTGGCCATGAGCGAAGGGTTGGTCGTGACGCCATCCAAGATGCCCAGCGCCTGGGCTTCTTTAATTTCGGCCAGATTGGCCGTATCGATGAAAAATTTCATAAGATTTTATCTAAAAAGTTAGGTTTTAGGGCATAAAAAAAGGCAAACCGAGAATCTCACCGCTACGACCACCTACCCTTGCTTCGATCAAGACCTGGGGGATTCAGCAGGAGCTGGTAGTTCCGATTTGCCCGTGCAAAGATAAGGACATTTTCCAAACAAGAAAAAACCATCCGCAAAGCTTTCCGCCGTACCTTTGCGCTTAGTGGACAGTTGACAATGGACAATGGACAGTTCTTTTTTGGGTAAATTTCTTGGAATTAACAGTTTAATACGCCGGAAAGCGCGTGAGTTCCTTTTTCCCTTCCTCCTATTATCCTTCCTCCTTTCTTGTAAGGATTCCTCTAACGCCTACCTTGAGAAGGGCAAAGTGCTGCTGCGCGAGGGGAAAACGCGCGAGGGAATTGGATACCTCAATCAAGCCATCGAGAAAGACCTGGATAACGCCGAGGCATTCAACACCAGGGGCGTAGCATATTTTGAATTGAAAGAGTACCCAAACGCTATGCTGGATTACAGGCAGGCCATTCAGATAGACCCGCAGTTGTACCGTCCTTATTTCAATCGTGCCCTACTTTTTACGGCCCAAAACCAGCTCGATTCCGCCCTGGCCGACTACGGAAGGGCCGCGCAGCTCGCGCCGGATACCGCCGACACGTACCTGAATCGCGGGCAAGTGTATGCTTTGCTGAATCAAATTCCCCAGGCTATTCAGGATTTTGAAAAGGCAGTAAAACTCGATGAAGGTAATGCGTTAGCCTGGTACAATTTGGGAAACACTTACTATAGACAAGCGGAGTACCCCGAAGCGGTGACGGCTTTCAATCAGGCCACGCGCCGCGACCCTAAATTTGGCAAGGCATTTTACGGTCTTGGACTAAGTCAGTACGAGAGCGGCGAAAAAGACCTGGGTTGCCTGAGTTTTCAACAAGCCGAGCGGCTGGGTTACGCCGAGGCCGCAGCGGCTGTTGCCAACTACTGCGCCCGATAGCAGTCTGGTGCGGGATGTGGATTTGGACTGATTAGACCGTTTGATAATTTTTTCAGAAAATATTGGCTTTCAAAATAGCCATTTCCATTCAAAAAAATTATATTTGGCTGAAAATAAGTTCGGCCCAAGACCACAAGCTGGACCTACCACTAGAAAACATCTTTGAGCAATGAAAAAAATCACTACTCTTGTCGTCGCTGCTCTGGCAGCATTCGGTACGCTGGTGCAGGCGCAGGACTGTCCCACGACGGCTACGCTCACGGCCCCCTTGTCGGGTGCCAAAGTCGTGGAACAAGCCAGTAAGCACCTCACCGCTGCCAACCAGGTTCAGTCCGGCGAAGTAGCTTACCGCGCGGGCCAGTCGGTAACGCTCGCGGCGGGCTTCGAAGTAAAGCCGGGAGCGGTATTCGAAGCCACCATCGCGCCATGCAAAGCGGTGGATTTTGAGCGTAAGTCCTGGGAGGACAATGTGTTCGCGCTGGGTTCTTATCCCAACCCTTTTGCCCAGAATACGTTGATCGAGTACACCATTCCCGAGGCTTCGACGGTAAGCGTGAGCATCATCGACCTGCGGGGCGTGACCATTTCCCGGCTACTAACCAACAAGGAGCAGTCGGAAGGTACCCACCGCCTGACCTTCGAATCGGACTCGCTGCCTGAGGGCGTTTACATTTGTACGCTCACTACGCCAAACGGACGTAAAACCCACAAGATTATCAAGCAGAAGTAGGCTTTTCCATACCCTATACACGTTTAGAAGCGGCAGAGGGCAACCTTGGCCGCTTTTTTTGTGCGCAACGGGTATCCTTATTTTTGTACTTTTCTTTTGGTACAGAACCTCGATTCACCGATCGTATTCAACCCAAAATATTCATGAAAATCATCATCGTCATTCTCGGGCTGGTCTTCCTGCTCTTTTCCTATTTTCAGTTCAACGACCCCGACCCCGAAATTTGGGTTCCCGTTTATTCAATGGCTGCCCTGGCCTGTTACATGTCCCATCGCCAACTGTGGCCTTCGTGGGTCTTTTTTATTATGGCTACCGCTTACTTGATAGGAGCCGTTCTGCAATGGCCGCCGGCCTTCGAGGGCGTTTTCTGGGGAGAAATGAAGATGCATAGCCTAAACATCGAGCTCGCCCGCGAGTCGTTCGGGCTGGGGATTTGCGCCCTGGCGATGGTATTCCTGGGCTGGCGGGCCAGGGTCAATCCGCCCACTGCCACTTGATTTCCTTGATGTCGAACTCGCGCTGAACTCCGTCCGCCAGTTCGATTCGCAACTTTCCGGCTAGGCTCACCCCTAGAATGGTGCCTTCGACCCGTTGCCCGTCGATGGCATAGGTACGCTTTTGCCCGAACCCCAGCAGATGTTGCCGATACTCGCGGCGAAGGTTTTCCGACTGGCCCGCCCGCAGCCGCAGGTACGATCTCTCCAATGAGCGTAGCAACATAGGAAGTTGCTCGGCCAAGTGGAACGTCATACCGGTTTCCAGCCGCAGCGACGTGACTCGATCCGAAGCTACGGCCGAAAAATTCGATTGGTTGATATTCAGTCCGATTCCGACTACGGAATGCGCCAGCCGTGCGCCATGAAGAGCGTTTTCGATTAGGATGCCGCCTATTTTTAAATCGTTGACATACAAATCGTTGGGCCATTTTATTTCGGCATTTTTTGTAAATTCCGCCAAATAATTCCTTATCCCCAACGCAATGGCCTGGCTCAGCAGGAAATGTTCGGTCAAGGCCAAAAAAGTGGGCATCAACACCAGAGATAGGGTGAAATTCTGGCCACGATTGGTCAGCCAGTTGGTCCCGTGCTGACCGCGCCCGGCGGTCTGCTCGTCGGTGATGACGACCGTCCCTTCCGTCACCTGCCCGTTGCGTACTAATTCAGCCGCAATGTCGTTGGTAGAGTGACAAGTTGGCAGATACACTATCTTTTTACCGAAAAACAGGGTTTTTATGCAAGAATCGTACACTTCTTTTGTGAAAATTTATACTTTTATAAATGGTCGAGGCGAATACTGCTTTGCGACCTACTTCCGATAAACATAATGCATGAAACAACGCAAAAATAAAGAAGTATCCTCACAAGACCTTTCCCAGCTCGTCGTCAAGGGGATGATTGAGAAAAAAGGGCAAGACGTCGCCATCCTCGATCTCCGCCAGGTCAAAAATGCTATCGCCGATTATTTTGTGATTTGCTCGGGAACGTCCGACACCCAGATCGACGCTATTGCCGATTCGGTGGAATATGAAGTGCACAAGGCCATCGCCGAGGATCCCTGGCACAAGGAAGGCAAGGAAAACCGGGAGTGGATTTTGATCGATTACGTGGACGTCGTGGCGCACGTTTTCAAGAAAGACCGCCGCCAATACTACGACATAGAAGAGTTGTGGGGCGATGCCCAGCGCACCTTCATCGAAGAGACCGCCGCCTGAACCATCCGGGGCCTGCACGAGACGGGCCGCCGGGTTGAACATTAAACCTCAGGATGGCGTTCATAAGTACCAATTTCTATTAATGCTAAACTATAATGTCTGATAACGATAATAAAAGAAATCCCTTAAATCCGAAAAACCCGCAACGCGGGTACCAGGGCTGGATCATAGCGGCCCTGATCGCGACGATTCTGGGGATTACGTATTTGAATAAATCCACTACGCTGCGCGACATCAGTCAGAAGCGTTTTGAGAAAATGGTGACCGACAAGGAGGTCGCCCGCGTCACGATCGTGAACGATAACGCAGTCGAGGTATCGCTGAAACCCGAAGCACTCCGCAAGGACAAGTACCAGGTCATAGCCAAGGAAAACAACTACTTCGGTGGTGAAGCCGCCCCGCACTATAAGTTCCAGATCACTTCCGCCGAGACGTTCAAGACAGACCTCGAAAAGATGCAGGAAGGCGTACCGGACGGCGAGAAAATCGAGTACAAGATCGACACCCG
>JBBSKK010000196.1:0-6305 GCA_038256395.1 Cytophagales bacterium
GAGTCGGTATGTCCGATGATTTTGACCTTCACCGAAGCGTTTTCCTTTAAAGTTTCGGCGATGTCTTTCAGCACGGCGTAGGACTCGGGCTTGATGTTGGCCGAGTTCACGTCGAAAGTAATGCCCGTGGTCACGAACTTGCCTTCGGTGATGAGCTTGGAGCGCGTGTCGGGTGCTCCAACAGCAACCCTGAAATTGGAAAGAAACATTTGGTCGTCATCTTCGGAAAGATGAGAATGGAGCCGCATGGCGTTCAGCTTGACGTCCGCTGGAAAAATACGGGGAACGTCAAATACCTTCAGTTCGTCCACATAAACCCGCATCCGCTGTTTCTGACGCCATAAGGACACGTGGAAAATCTTGCCATTATTGTCGGGATTGATGACGTCATCCATATCCCGTTTTCCAGCAAGATCAGTAACATACCCATCCTTATTAGTCTGGTTCAGATTGACTCTGCCCGCTCCCATGGCACCGTCGAACAGGAAAACGGCCCCACGGCCTGCCGCATAATGTTGAATATTTTCGTCGTTTTTTACCGTTTCGTGTACCGAAACATACAACCTCTGCGAGTAGGCATACGCTTTCTCCCAATTGTTATAGATCAAGTCAAATTCCAAAGTGAAATTTTCGGGCAGGTCTTTAACAAAATCAGGGATATAAGAAGCATTTTCCGTCTTCTTCAGCATCAGCCACTTGCCGTCGTAGCCTTCAATGGTCACGACTTCGGCGGTGCCGTTGGTGTTCCATTTGGCAGGAAAATCACCCACTGCATCCTGAGAGAAGTCTTCGGAAGCTACGACCTTCTCCCCCGGCACAAAGTCGAACTTGCTGTAAGACGCAAACGCCGCCTTCTCCGGCTCGGCCGCCGAACCACCGCCCGCCTTTATATCCCCGCCCGACATCCGCCCGCCACCGTCATTGCGGTCATTCTTACCCTCGGCAGAGCGATCGTTGCCATTCTGGTCATCGCTCCCTTCCTCCTCTCTCCTTTCCTCCTTTCCTCCTTTCTTTTTGTCTTTCTTCTTAAAAATACTCCCAATTCCCTCCTCCAATTTGTCGAGGCCTTTGTCGATGGTTTGGTCGACGCGGCGGTTGGCGCGGTTTTCGACCTGGCGCTCGGCAGTCTGTTTTGGGTTTCGGATGACAATCTGGGCGGAGGATTCCGCTATCGTAATTGCGCAGACAAATAAAGCTGTAATGCCAACTTTGAATGGTTTCATGATGCGTTCGTTGGTTGTGTTTATTTCAAATGTAAAAAAAAATCGGCAGAGTTGGGTCAAATTTCGAGTAAACGGTAGCCAAAAAAGTTTCGTCCCTAATTTCGGAATGATCTTACTTTGAGCAGATTGTCAAGGATGCCCTTCCGGCTGCGCGAGATGGCGATCTCGCTGCCGTCGGACATCACTACGTAGCCCCCATCGGAGCGCACGTGCTTTTTGAGGTGGTCCAGGTTGATAAGATGCGAGTGATGAATGCGGGCAAAATTGGCCCCTTCCAGCAGTTCTTCCACTTCTTTGAGGGTGCGGCAAATCAGCGTCGGGTTGTTGCCATTTTGAAAAATGCGGGTATAGTTGCTGTCGGACTCGCAGCGGATAATTTCGGAGATATCGACGTATTCCAGTCCCGAGGTCGTCGGCAGCGCAATTTTTTGCGGAACTTGCTGCTCGCGCGTCAACACCGAACGCAGGAAACTAAGCTGATCTTCAAGATCGCCCTGCCGCTGCTTCTCGCCGAGTTTGGCCACGCATTCTTTTAATTCCGTGGAGTCGATGGGTTTGAGCAAATAATCGAACGCACTGTATTTGAACGCCTTGACGGCGAACTGGTCGTAAGCCGTCGTAAAAACGACATCGAATGACTTATTTGTCAGCCGATTGAGCAACTCGAAGCCGTTGTACACGGGCATTTCGATGTCCAGAAACAGCACGTCGAACGTCTCCTGGTTCAGCACCGGGAGGGCTTCTTCCGAACGATTGAACTTGCCGACTACCTCCACTTCGGGGCAATGGCTCCTCAGCAAAATGGCGAGGCTTTCGGTGCAGTGCGATTCGTCATCGACAAGAATGGCTTTCATGATTCAGGGTGTATAGCGTTGCGTATTCAGAGCAAGTTTTGCGGAAAGAAAGGTGTAAACGACAAATCGACTCGTACGCTGGAATTGGGCGAAAGGGTTTTGGACTTGCTGATTTTCAAGTCAGTACCGTGTCGTGCGTTCAGAAGCTGAAGCCGCTCCAGCGTGAGTGCCAGTCCGCTTTCCCGATTACCCAGTTCAGAACGCGAATCAGCTAATTTAGAATCTACTCCGTCCATTTCCAGCAATATGCAATATTTCCCAGATTTCTTTTTTACTCTCAACCTCAAAACACCTTCGTTTGTCAGCGATTCCAGGTTTTGCCAGATCATATTTTCAAGGTGGCTGTGCAGAATCAAAGAAGGCACCCAAATCTCTTCGGGTTCAATGCCGGATTCGACAAAAACTACCAGCCGTAGTGCGTGAGCGAAGCGCAGGTTCTCGATCTGCACGTACTGGCTTAGCGTCTCAATTTCTTCGGAAAGCCGGACAAAATCATGTCGCGAACTCCCCGCCAGCCGCCGCAAAAAACGCGAGAACAGCGTCAGGTAGGACGATGCCTTCTGATTGTCATTTTGTAAAATGCAATAATTAATAGCGTTCAGGTTATTGAACAGAAAGTGCGAATTGAACTGCGCACGCAGCAATTTCACTTCCAGTTGGGCCATTTGTAAATCGAGATCGAGCGTCATGGTGGTTAGTCCGAGTGAGGGAATCCGGACAGCGTGGTCATCCAGGTATTTTCATCGAAGAAACCAAATAAACTGCCGCGTTGCAACCGGCATTGAGCAGTTTGCTTTCATTGTGGGGCGGTCGGGGTAAGCAAACTAGTAGTTGGCAAGCGCATTTTTGCGAACAAAGGTCGCAAACGACTAACTTGCGGCTTCGTTTGGCCCACTTCCATGACCGCAAATTTCCCTACCGAAATAATTTCACTACAAGCCAACAAACGGCTCTACTTCGCCTCCGACTTCCACCTCGGCGCTCCCGACGCCGCCACGAGCCGCGTCCGCGAGCAGACCATCGTCCGCTGGCTGGAAAGTATCCGGGCGGATGCCCAAATGATTTTTCTGGTCGGCGATATTTTCGATTTCTGGTTTGAGTACAAGCACGCCGTCCCCAAGGGCTTCATCCGCTTGCTGGGCAAACTGGCCGAACTCGCCGACGCGGGCATCGAACTGGTTTTCTTCACTGGCAACCACGATATGTGGATGTCGGACTACTTCACCCACGAACTCGGCGCAATCGTTCACCGCGCCCCCGTGTGCTACGTCATCACCGACGCCGCAGGTACCGAGCGCAAGCTGCTCGTCGGCCACGGCGACGGCCTGGGGCCGGGCGATCATGTTTATAAAGGTTTAAAAAAAGTATTCGAGAATTCGCTGGCGCGGTGGTCGTTCCGACAGCTACACCCAGACATCGGCCTGCGCATCGCCAACGCCTGGTCGCGGCAAAGCCGGATTTCCAATACTAAAAAAGGGGAAGAGGTTTTTAAAGGTGAAGCCGAAGAGTGGCTTTTCCTGTATTGCCAGGAAGTCCAAAAAACCAGCCCGCACGACTACTACATCTTCGGCCACCGCCACCTGCCGCTCGACTTGAAAGTATCGGACACCAGCCGCTACATCAACCTGGGCGAGTGGGTCAATCAGCAGACGTATGTTGCTTTCGGTGGGGGGAAGGTGGAGTTGTTGGTATTTGAGGAGGAAGGCAGGAAAGGAGGAAGGCAGGAAGGGATCTATTCGTAGATTTCCTTTTATCCCTTCCTCCTTTCCTGCCTTCCTCCTCACTTTTTGATAAAATCCTGCCGCGACATACTCTCCCTCGGCGTTTGGTTCAACTCCTTGCGGTAGTCCTTACTTTTGAGGTCGCCGTCCTGCACCGACTTGATGAAGCGGCCCCAGGCAAAGGGATTCAGGAAGGGGAACGTAGTGGCAAAGCCCTTGTTGGCGGCGGACTCGCGGCCAAATAACAACTGATCCATCGTGTAGCGGTAGTTGGTTTGGGCGTTGTTGGGCATTTGGGCGGCCATGCGGGTAATATACTCCAGATCGGTACTGCGCGCCAGGGCGTCGCGGTCGTCCTGGTCAGGTAGTCGGAGGGCCAGAAAAGCCTTCTTAAATTCCTCCTCAGTAGCGTAGGGGTACACGCGTACTTCGGCCAGCATGGTCACGGATTCCTGCATCTGGATGATGGCCGAATAGGTCGGGTCGTTGTAGTCACGGGGAATGACGTGATACTGCTTCTTGTAGCCCACGTAGCTGTACACGATGCTATCGCCGGGAAATACCGGGATAGTGAACACGCCCACGTTGTTGGTCGAAGTACCGCGCCCAGCTCTGGGAACGAAGATAAAAGCCCCCGGCAGCCGCTCCGTGTTTTTTCCGGCCACTACCACACCTGTGAACATGATGGCTTTCTGCTCGCCCTGGGCGAAAGCAGTTTGGCTACCAAGGCTAACGGCTGCAATTAAAATCAATACGAGGAGGATATTCTTCATTTAATCGGTTGACAGTTGACGGTGGACAGTTGATAGTAGCGTTTTGTAAGAAAATGACGGCTTCTCAACAAACGTCCTGTCGCTACTGTCATTGTTCCATTTTCGGATTGAAAGGTTGTCTTGCCTAGGAAAAAAGCTTCAAAAAGGTCACGATGAAGGGTGCGGAAAGCAGCAGGCCATCGAAACGATCCAGGAAACCGCCGTGGCCGGGAATACTACTGCCCGAGTCCTTGATGGCGATGCTGCGCTTGAAAAGTGACTCGACCAGGTCGCCGTAGGTACCCGTGACGACGATGATGGCCCCGATGCAAAACCACTGCCAGGGTTCATAAGTTTGGAAATACAATCCTAACAAAAAAGCAATAAGGGCGGCGGACATCGCCCCGCCCACCGCGCCTTCCCAGGACTTTTTGGGCGACACCCGCTCGAACAACTTGCGGCGGCCAAACTTGGTTCCGGCAAAATAGGCCCCGATGTCGGTCGCCCACAAGAGTAACAAACTGCCCAGGACGATTTCGTGGTTGTAATTCTGCCCCCGCATCGCCATCACGATGATGAGCGAAAAGGGCAGAGCTACATAAATGAGTCCCAAAAAGGTAAAACCAATGTTAGTGAAGGGTTTCAGATCATTTTTTTTATACAATTTGATAAAAAAAATCATCGCCAGCAGCGGGCTGATGAGAAAGTAATTCTCAAAGCCGATCAGACCTTTCTCGACTACGTAGGTCAGCACCACCAACGCTACGCCGCAAATCGTCCCATAGTAGGTAAGCGGCAGGTTGCCGTCCAAGCCCAGCAGTTTGTAAAATTCCAATTGCGTGAGCATGCTCAGCAAACTGATCATCAAAATAAAGGTCAGATCGCTGTACAGAATCGAACTCACGATGACCACCACTCCGAATATGCCCGCAACAATCCGCTGTTCCAGATTATTAAGGCTATTCAGGCGTGATCTCATTGGCTAAAAGGGTTTTGGCAGCTTCTGCGTTCTCAAGGGGCACCATCACCTCGACGTAGCCAAAATGATTGGAGTAGTTGTCTTTCTTGTCCATCAGCACCGTATTGATGCCATTCTGTTCCAAAAGCCCCTTGGCAATCTCCGCCCGAGCCGTGGTTTTGGTAGTGAGTACGTTTATCCAGTTATCCATGTTTTTGTTGTTGAATTGTTGAATCGTGTAATCGTGTAATTGATGTTGAATTGTTAATTTGTAGAACTGTGTATGTGATCTTGTGATCAAATTCATCCTGAATCAAGAGCCTGAACAAATTCACAAAAAACATTTCAACAGCAATTACACAATTCAACGATCACACAAAAAATTTAGTCCATTTCTCCTCCGACTTGTCCGACGCCAGCACGGTGTCTATAAATTTCATGCCGCGCAGGCCGTCGTACACATCGGGGAAGTCGAAGAGCGGGTCTTGCTTATTGTCTTCCCAGTGCGCGCGGATGGCCATTGCGAAATTCCGGTACAGGTTGGCGAAGGCTTCGAGGTAGCCCTCGGGGTGGCCCGCCGGGAAGCGCGTATTGACTTGCGCAGCCTCCGAGAGTTCGCCGACGCCCGTGCGCAAGATGCGCGTGGGGCTGCCCTGCACCTTGTGAAAAAGCGTGTTGGGTTCCATCTGATTCCATTCCAGACCGCCAAGTTCGCCATAAACCCGGATATTCAAGTCATTTTCTTCGCCGTTGCAGATTTGGCTGTTTTGCAGGATTCCCTTGGCGCCGTTGTCGAA
>JBBSKK010000197.1:0-6285 GCA_038256395.1 Cytophagales bacterium
AACCTGAGAATCAATTATAAATCCTTTTGTTAATCGTGGATACGTTAAGCTACAAAACCATCTCGGCGAACAAAAACACTATCAACAAGGAGTGGATCGTGGTGGATGCCAAGGATGTGGTGCTGGGCCGTTTGGCCAGTGAAATCGCCAAAATCATCCGGGGCAAACACAAACCCGCCTTCACGCCGCACGTTGATTGTGGTGATAACGTGATCGTTATCAACGCCGACAAAGTCAAAATGACCGGGAAGAAAATGACCGACAAGATTTACATGCGCCACACGGGCTACCCCGGCGGACAGCGTTTCCAAACGCCGCGTGAGATTTTGGCCAAGTATCCCGAGCGCCTGGTCGAAAAGGCCGTCCGGGGCATGTTGCCCAAGGGCCGTTTGGGCCGTCGGTTGTTCACCAACCTGTACGTGTACGCCGCTGCCGAGCATCCGCACGCCGGGGCGCAGCCCAAAGAAGTTAAATTCAACTTGTAAGACAATCCCGCATGGAAGTTATCAACACAATTGGTCGCAGAAAGACCGCCGTGGCGCGTATCTACATGAAGCCCGGCAAGGGTGAAATCAAGGTAAACGGCCGCGATTACAAGGAATACTTTCCTTTCGAAGTCCACCAAATCGTGCTTCAGCAGCCGTTCACGACGCTGAACGCCAACGGCACCTACGACCTGAAGGTGAACGTCCGTGGGGGTGGTATCACGGGACAAGCCGAAGCGACGCGCATGGCCATTGCCCGCGCCCTCGTCGAAGCCAACGCCGAAAACCGTCCGCCTTTGAAGAAGGAAGGCTTCCTGACCCGCGACCCCCGCATGGTGGAGCGCAAGAAATACGGCCGCCGCAAAGCCCGCCGCAAGTTCCAGTTCTCGAAGCGTTAATAGGTTGTTAGGCGTTAGGTATTAGGTCTTTTTTTACCTAGAAGATACAGTAGCCCTAGTGCCAGAACCTGGTGAGTTTTTAGACATGTATGGAGTACGCTGTGATACTGCGCACTTTCAACTTTCAACTCTCCACTTTCAACTAAAATAAGTCCAGGCAGCACTTATCGTGTCCGGTGTGCTGTGCTGCGTAGTTATTTTTTCAATTCATTTTTTATTAAAGATCAAATGGCACAGATAGAATATAAAGACTTACTGAACGCGGGGGTGCATTTTGGTCACCTGACCCGTAAGTGGGATCCCCGCATGGCTCCGTACATTTTTATGGAGAAAAATGGGATTCACATCGTGGATCTCAATAAGACCCTGAATAGCCTCGAGCAAGCCGAGGCGGCTCTGAAGCAAATCGTTCGCTCCGGCAAGAAGATCATGTTTGTGGCCACCAAGAAGCAGGCCCAGGAAATCGTAACGGAAGAGGCCAAGCGCCTGAAAATGCCCTACGTGACCGACCGTTGGCTGGGTGGTATGTTGACCAACTTCGGTACCATCCGCAAGTCGATCAAGAAAATGCAGACGCTTGAAAAAACGCTGGCCGACGAAGAGATGGTCAAGAATATCGCCAAGCGCGAGCGGCTGATGCTTACCCGTGAACAGGAAAAGCTTACCCGCGTGTTGGGTGGCATCGCCGACCTGACCCGTCTGCCTTCGGCCCTGTTCGTCGTGGACGTGAAGCGCGAGCATATCGCCATTTCTGAGGCGCGCCGCCTGAACATTCCGGTGTTCGCCATTTGCGATACCAACTCCAATCCTGATCTGGTCGATTTCCCGGTTCCCGGTAACGACGACGCCTATAAATCCATTTCCCTGCTGACCCTTGCCATAGGCAAGGCCATCGAGGAAGGTTTGATGGAGCGCAAGCAGGATAAGGAAGACCAGCGACTGGCCGAGGAGGAGGAAGCGAAGCGTCAGAGCGATCTGCGCAACGAAGCCGAAGCCACCAAAAAGCAAGCGCGGGCCGATGCCGTTGCCGCTAAGGAGGAAGCCAAAATGGATGCTGCAACCGAGGCTCCTGCTGCTGAAGCACCCGCCGCCGAAGCCGCTCCCATGGCTGCCGCTGAGGAAGGCGACAAGGAGTAAAATCCACTTGATGATAAACGAAGAATAAGGTTCAGACCTAATTATCTGGATATAGATGAGTAGCCCGTAGCCTTCCCGCTATGGGCTACTTTATTAAAATAGGGGTAATGTGCGCGAACGTACCTTTACCCGAAATTTTTTAAAAATAATAACCAATAATCGAAACAAATCAATCATGGCAATAACGGCACAAGACGTAAACAAACTCCGCCAGATGACCGGCGCCGGAATGATGGACTGTAAGAAAGCCCTCACCGAAGCGGATGGAGATTTTGATAAGGCAGTAGATATCCTGCGCAAGCAGGGACAAAAGGTAGCCGCCAAGCGAGCCGACAACGCGACCTCCGAAGGTGCGGTGCTGGTCCACATCAGCGACGACGCCAAGTCGGGCAAGATCGTGGCCCTGGCCTGCGAGACCGAACCTGTTTCCAACGTGGAAGATTTCAAAAACCTGGCGCAGTCCATCCTGGACAAGGCCGTGGAAATCGACGCCACCGATAAGGAAACGCTGCTGGCCGCCACGATGGTCGACGGCCGTCCCGTGTCGGAGCATATCATTGACCTGACGGGTAAACTCGGCGAGAAGCTCGATGTAGTAGCCTACGAAAACATGAGCGCTGAGGAAGTAGTGTCCTACATTCACTCCAACGGCAAGCTGGGCGTACTCGTCGGCTTTGGCGGCGTAAACGGCACCGACGTGGCCGAACTGGGCAAGGACGTGGCCATGCAAATTGCGGCCATGAAGCCCGTTGCCCTCGATAAGGATGGCGTGGACTCGGCGACCATCGAGCGTGAAATCGAGGTGGGCCGCGACCAGGCCCGCGCCGAAGGCAAGCCCGAGGCGATGCTGGAAAAGATCGCAATGGGTCGCCTGAACAAGTTCTACCGCGACAACACGCTGCTGAACCAGGAATTTGTCAAAGACGGATCGATGACTATACGTCAATTGTTGGAAAAAACGGCTAAGGGACTTGAAGTGAAGGATTTCAAGCGGGTTGCTATTGGCGGAATCTAATAACCGCAGCATGTTCATTAATATCTGAAAAAAACCCTGCCTTCTCGTTAGTGCAGGGCTTTTTTTGTTATTTCGGGCCGATTCTTGCTAGAAATTTCCTGAATTGCCCCCTCGATAGTTACCTTTCTGTTAAATGGAAGTCCTAAGCCCACAAGCAAAACCGATTGAATTGCAAACCGACGAAGAATTTGTACGGATGTTCATCGTCACGCAGCGCAATCCTTATTTTGAAGAATTGTACGAGCTCACGATTCAAAGCGAAAACTCCAACACTGTCATACCTTTGCAGCTTTTCCAATCGCAAAAAGTGGAAATTTTTAACGAGTCTCCACCTGACAGCTAATAGTTTTGAGAATGAATCGCTTTTTTGTAATCTTCTTTTTTACACTTTTACTGGGTTCTGAAGCCGCTTTTGCCCAGGACGAAATCCTTATCGATTCCATTCGCAATGAAATAGCGGTGGACACTTCCTGGAAAAAAAAGCTGGAGTTCGGAGCCAACCTCAACCAGGGCAGCTTCAGCAGCAATTGGACGGGTGGCGCGGTAAACTCCATTGCCGTCGGGGGACATATCAATGCCGTAATAAAGTACTTAAAAGGGAAAAATAGTTGGCGTAATGATTTCCAAGCGCAGTACGGCATCGTGCGTAACCAGGGCCAGGGAAGCCGCAAGAGCGTGGATCGCCTGTTTTTTGATACCAAGTACGGGCGTGACATTTCTGAACACTGGAGCCTGACTGGCGGAATAAATTTCCTGTCGCAGTTCACCAACGGCTACGAGTTTGGCGAGTCGGCGACGGGCGAGCCGGAACGTCGGAAAGTTTCGGGCTTCCTGGCCCCCGCTTTCCTGACCGAATCCATCGCCCTGGAGTACGGCCCGACGGACTATTTCTTCCTGTCTTTCTCGCCCGGCGCCGTCCGGCACACCATCGTCAACGACCTGGATTTGTACAAGACCTTCCCCAAAAACTACGGCGTACCCATCGGCCAGCGGATACGCACCGAGGTGGCCCTGATGCAATTGACCGCCGATTTCGACAAGGAGGTGGCTAAGAACCTAAACCTCAAATTCCGCTATTTGTTGTTCGCCAACATTAAGCAACTAGATGCCATCGACCACCGCCTGGACGCCAGCCTTACCGCCAAGATTAACAAGTACTGGAACGTGAATCTGGGGGTTATCCTGATTTACGACGAAGACCAGAGCCTCGCCGTCCAGTTTGCGCAGTCGCTCTCTATCGGTTTCCTCTATACTTTCTGAATAACTCTTTACAATTTGAACCTTCTACTTAAAACAGGGCGGGCTTTCCCGTTTCAACCAAATCATGCTTAAAGAATTCAGAACATTCGTTGCCCATGGCAACGTCCTCGACCTAGCCGTCGGCGTCATCATTGGCGCGGCCTTTGGCAAAATCACAACTTCGCTCGTGGAAGACATCCTTAATCCGATCCTTGGCCTGGTCATCGGCGGGGTCAATTTCGAGGAATTGAAAATTGTACTAAAAGAAGCCGTCGGCGACCAAGCCGAGGTAGCCATCACTTACGGCAATTTTATTCAAACGGTCATACAGTTCCTACTGGTTGCGCTGGTTATCTTCTTCATCGTCCGTTACGCCAACCGCGTTAAGGAGCCGCAGGAGGTCAAGGTGGCAAACTAAGATTGTGTTTTGTCAAGAAAACGGGGAGCGACTATTGTTGCTCCCCGTTTTTTTATTAAAATATCTTGCATAAATAATCGGTCATTCCTTGCAATGAACGGATAATTTCTGCGAAATTTACGTCAGATTACCTCATTCGATTCCATGTCGGCAGCCAGCAGAAAGTTAGTGATTTTAGGAGGCGGCGAAAGCGGCTCGGGGGCAGCTTTGCTGGGAAAAGCCAAAGGTTTTGAGGTTTTCCTGTCCGATAAAAGTCCGCTCCAGGCCGCTTACCGCGACGTGCTGACCGTCGCTGAGATACCCTTCGAGGAAGGAAAGCACAGCGAAGTCAAAATACTGTCGGCCAGTGAGGTAGTCAAAAGTCCTGGTATTCCCGAGACGGCCTCAATCGTGCAGGAGTTGCACCGCCGCAATATCCCTGTTATTTCGGAAATCGAGTTCGCCGCCCGCTACACCGATGCCAAGCTCATCGCGATTACGGGCAGCAACGGCAAGACAACCACCACGCTGCTTATTTACCATCTGCTCCGCGAGGCCGGACTGTCGGTGGGTTTGGCCGGCAACGTAGGTACCAGCTTCGCCGCTCAGATCATCGACGGCCCGAAGGATTACTATGTGTTGGAAATCAGCAGTTTTCAACTGGACAATATGTACGATTTTCGGGCCAACGTGGCGGTGCTGCTCAACATCACGCCGGACCATTTGGATCGTTACGACTACGATTTTCAAAAATATGTCCAGTCCAAATTTCGCATCACGCAAAACCAGACGGAGGAGGATGACTTCATCTACTTCGCCGAAAGCGAAGCCCTCACCACCGAACTGAACAAGCGGACGCTGCCCGCCCGGCAGTGGCCCGTTTCTCTGAAAAATAAATTGGCCAAAGGCGGATTTCTGGACAAGGACGTATTGACCGCCCGCCGCCACGGCCAGGAATTCTCGATCAACTTCGACGAACTCCCCGTTCAAGGCCCGCACAACGCCATCAACGCCTTGTCGGCCATCCTGGCAGCGCAGGCCGTGGGACTCACGCCCGAACAAATTCGCGCGGGCTTACGTACGTTTGTCAACGCGCCGCACCGTCTCGAATCGGTGGCGACCATCGACAGCGTGGAGTACGTCAACGATTCCAAGGCCACTAACGTGGATTCAGTCTTCTACGCCCTCGGTAGTTTCGACCGCCCCATCGTCCTCATCATTGGTGGTGTGGACAAAGGCAACGACTATTCTCAAATCGAGCCGCTCATCAAAGAGAAAGTCAAGGGCATGATCGCGTTGGGAACCGACACGAAGAAACTGGCCGATTATTTTAAGGAAACCGTACCGCAATTTCACGAAACCCGAAGCCTGAAAGACGCCGTACAAATCGCCTCAAGATGGGCGCAACCCAGCGACGTAGTACTGCTGTCACCCGCCTGCGCCAGTTTTGATTTATTCAAAAACTACCAGGACCGAGGCGAACAGTTTAAACAGGAAGTGAAGGCGCTGAATGCGTAAAAAAGTAAATCAAAAGCAATTCTCCATTTTCAACTCTCAACTCTCGACTAAATAAATGGATGCTCTGCACAGAACGAGAGAAGTGACGCAGGCCTG
>JBBSKK010000198.1:0-6282 GCA_038256395.1 Cytophagales bacterium
GCCGTCGCGCTCGATGTAGTCCAGGATTTCGGGGTTAAAATATGCCTCGTTGGCCTTCATAATGGAAGTAGCCTTGATCGCCAGCGGACTGTCGATGTACACCGGAATACGCGGTAACTGGCCTGCGCTCGACAGGCGGTCGAGGGCGTAGATGAGTTCCTGCGTGCGGTCGATGGCGAAGGCGGGGATGATGAGCTTGCCCCGGTCTTCGACACAGCATTTGTGGACGATCCGCTGCAGGTGCGCCTGCAAGTCGGGCTGCTTGGCGTGCAGGCGGTCGCCGTAGGTGGACTCGCAGATGATGAAATCCGCTTGCGGGAAGGCGTCCCAATGCCGCAGGATTTGGTCCTCGGGTCGGCCGATGTCGCCCGTGAAGGTCAGTTTCTTAAACGTGCCGCCATCCTTGATATTCAGGTTGACCGCCGCGCTGCCGATGATGTGGGCGGCATCGGAGAAAAACACATCGACTTCGTCCTTGCCCAACTGAAAATTCTGGCCGTACCGCACTGGCTTCAACAAATCGAGGGCGCGTTCGGCGTCCTTCGAGTCGTAGAGCATTTCCAACTCCTCGCGGCCCTGCTGCCGGCGGCGCTTGTTGATGCGGGCCACGTCTTTTTCCTGAATGTAGGCGCTGTCCATGAGCATGATTTGGCACAAATCCGCCGTGGCCCCGGTGCAGTAAATCGGCCCATTGAAGCCCTGCTTCACCAGACGCGGAATTAACCCACTGTGGTCGATGTGGGCGTGGGAAAGCACGAGGTAGTCGATTTCCTTCGGATCGAAGCCGAAGTTCTGGTTTAGTTCGTCGGTTTGGATGCCCTGGAACAGTCCGCAGTCCAGCAGAATTTTGGTACCCAGGTCGGTGGTAATAAGGTGCTTGCTGCCCGTAACGATTCGGGCCGCACCGTGGAATTGTAGTTGCATTTTAAAATCGGTTAAAGGTTAAAAGGTAAAAGCTCACTCCTGACTCATTCTATCCTTTCTTACAAACAGCCGCGTGTCATCGATTTTTCCCAAATACCTGTAATTCTTGTCGATGTAAGCCGCTAGTTCGGGAAAAGATTGGTAGCCCTGCGTGGCGGCGTCCTGTACCCAGACGCTGTTTCTGCCGACGACGTCGATGAAGATGGCGGGGCGGTTTCGCTGCATATCGCGGAGGTACCTGGTGCGGTATTCTTCCCGCAACGGGTGCAGGTAGATTGACCGTTCCGAATGATTCTCCGCCGTTCCCTGCGCCAACTGCGCTTCTACGTAGTAGCGGCATTGCCAACCCCATACCACCATTTTATCGTTCGGCTGCACATAAGGGCGCATGGCCCGCACGACCGGGCTTTTTGGTAAAGCCCTGGCCTCGACCGACACAAAGGCATTGAGTTGGTGGCTTCTGTAAAAACTCAGCGCGTCCTGAATGCCGAACCAGCCCAGCAAAAGCAGCGGCCCTACCAAAGCCAGTCGTTTGTTGTCTTTGATTTTTGAGATACCCAGCGCCGCCGCGAGTCCCAGCGGATAGATACAGAAGTTGAGGTAATGCACGAACAGGTTACCCGACTTGGTGGCAGCGTACACCGCGACCAGGCCGTAGCCTAGGATCAGAACAGAAATCGATATTCCTGGGGTGGCAGGAGGTTTTACCAAGGCGCGTTTTTGCCCGAACAATCCCAGTATCGTCACAAGCGCTACCACGCCGAGCAAAGCCGTGAAATCAGGGCTTAATAAAACCAGCTTACCGAACTGCGTGGGAATATCCGCCAAGCCACTGCCGCCGGCGTACACGGCATTTCCCAAAATATAGAAATCAATAAAATCTTGATAGACACCGTGGAATAATATCCAGATCAAAGCAATTGCCGGAAACGAAATCCCACCCAGCAACAGCAGGAGCAGCGGCCGACTGTTTTTATTTTTTACAAAATATTGGTAGGTAAAATAAAGCCCGGCGACCACGAGCAGCAGGGCTTGCGGCACCGCCTGCAACTTGGCAAAGGGTACCATCCCCGCGACAAGTCCCAGGCCGTACGCTTGCCATAAGGGCGCTTTCTTTTCTTGAAAAGTAAACTTCTTTTTTTTTCGGGATAATCCGGCCAGCAAAGCCAGGCAGAGGCTGAGCAACAACAGCGGCAGTTGCTCGCTGGAATAATGCACGTAGTCGGCTTCTTGGGTGAAAGCCAGGAAAATCAGCGGTATTAAAAGCGCGATACGGGCCGTGGTGTTGCCGAACCAGCGTTTCAGCGCCACAAAGAAGAAAAACAGCGAGCCAATGCCGCACAGTAGCCCCATGACACGGGCTGAGGTGTAGTCCAATTGGAAGCCCAACAACCGGGGAATCACGAGCAGGTAGTTATCGAGTGGCCCGATGGTCGTGCCGTCCACCGAACGCCAATACACGGGATCCTGGTAGAGCGTGAGGGCGTGGCTCAGCATCTGACTTTCGTCGGCGTTGAGTTCGCGGTTCAGCAGTACTGACGGCAACCGCATCAGCACAAAAATGGCCAGACTACCGATCAGATAAAGCGGAGTCGGGATATTTTTTTTGAGATTAGAGCCGATGACCAGTACCGTCAGCGCGTAAACCAACGCCCAGTACACGGTCGGCGAAGCGTCGAAGGTGAGCATGGTTAGGCGACAGTTTCGACGCTTTCCACAAAGTCGCGGTAGTGGATGGCCGGGATGAAATGTTGCTGCGTGCGGTATTGCAGCACCATAAATACGAGAAAGAGGGAAATCAAAAACGACTGCATCATCACGATCAACAGCGTGGTACTGAGCGTGGAGGCCCAGCCGGGCGTGGCGTTACCGATGAGTTTCAAAAACAAAATGCCCCCGATCACCGCCAGAACCAGGCCCGACATACAAACGGAGAAAATCAGAATCCTAACCGCCGTAGCGTCGATCAACACCGAAATGGCGCTCAGGCCGTGCAGAATCAGCGACACAAAGTTCATCTTGCTACTGCCCGCCAGCCGCTTGCCGCGTTCGATGGGAACGCCGTCGTAGGGAATGCGCGAGCGGATGACGCCGCCGGGATAGTTGTTCCAAATTTCTGACACCCGCACCAGATTCTGCAAACGCCGCTGCGGAATGAGGCTGAAATTCCCGAACGTAATCACCTTGCCCGTCAGGAGTTTAAAGACGGCCTTGTATATTTTGTAAAAAAATTGGAACAGAAAACTCTCCTGCCGCTTGCTGCGCTGGGCGAAGATAATGGTGTCGGGCCGCTCGGCGGATTTGACGAAAAGCAGGTTGATGTCGCGCGGGGCGTCCTCCCCGTCGGCGTCCATCACGATGACTTTCTCGCAACTCAATTCGGTGGCAATGTACGAAAGCCCAATGGCGATGGCGCGTTGGTGTCCCAAATTCCGGTACAGCCGCAGCACCTGAATGCCCGTACCTTTGAACGCGGGAAATGGCTCCGTGCGATCCAGCGGCGAGCAATCGTCTACGACCAGCATCGAAGTGTGGGCCAGAATATCGCCCGCCAGGTCAGTGTTGATTTTCTCGATCAGCAGATTCAACGCCTCCCAGTCGTTGAATTGCGGAATCAGAATAATGTACTTGGCGGACATAAGTCGGGGAGGAAGTGAGGTTTGCTTAGGCGGGATGGGTCGCCAGGCGCGACGCAATACCGTCGTGAATCTGGGTCAGCGTCTCTTCCAGACCGTACTCCCAGTTCCAGCCGGGGTAGTGCGCCTTGAACTTCGACAGGTCGCTGATGTACCAAATGTGGTCGCCCGAGCGGTTGGTTTCGGAATAGGAGTGCGACAGCTTTTTGCCCGAAATCTGTTCGCAGAGCGCTATAGCCTCGATCATCGAGCAGTTAGCGAACCGCCCGCCGCCCGCGTTGTAGACCTCGCCCGGCTTAGGATCTTGATAAAAGTGCCAGAACATATTCACCAGGTCGTGGCTGTGGATGTTGTCGCGCACCTGCTTGCCCTTGTAGCCAAAAATCGTGTAGTGATTACCCGTAATGGCGCATTTCATCAAATAAGCCAAAAAGCCGTGCAACTGCGCCCCCGAATGGTTGGGGCCGGTCAAACAGCCGCCCCGGAACACGCCCGTTTTCATGCCGAAGTAGCGGCCGTACTCCTGCACCATGACATCTGCCGCCACCTTGGACGCGCCGAAAATCGAGTGTTTGGTGTGGTCGATGCTGTGCTGCTCGTCGATGCCGTTCTCGAAGTAAGGATGTTCTTCGGCGATCTCGTAGCGCGTTTCCAGCTCCACCAGCGGCAGGTAGTTGGGGTTGTCGCCATAGACTTTGTTGGTCGAGGTGAAGATAAACACCGCCTCGGGGCAGTGCAGCCGCGTCATTTCCAGCATATTGATGGTTCCCACCGCGTTGACACCGAAGTCGGTGAACGGTTCCTTAGCGGCCCAGTCGTGGCTGGGCTGGGCGGCGGTATGGACGATCATCTTGATGTCCGCGCCGTATTCCTTGAAAATAGGTTCCAATTGGCTCACCTCGCGGATGTCGGCGCTTTCGTGCTTGTAGTTGGCATGGGCCTCCTCGATGCGGTTGCGGTTCCAGGCGGTGTTGCCGTCCTCGCCGAAAAAGTATTGGCGGAGGTTATTGTCGATGCCGACGACGAGGTCGAATTTGTCAGCCAGGAAAGCGACCGACTCGCTTCCGATGAGCCCGGCCGAGCCGGTTACCAGGGCAATGTTCATAAATTTAAATGGTCTTCTTGTGGAAGTTGTATGGAAAAAGTGCTATTTCTGAATCAAAAAAGAAGTGTAAAGTAAATCAATAGAATTCAATTCTCCCAAAAGGCTCGGACAATCAATCCGATGATTTACTGAACGGAAAACATTTTTGAAGCCACCAACTATTGAAATAATGAAAAAAAGCAGCACCTCGCGTGGAGATCCTGCTTTCAGGTAATAATATAAGAATAGGCCAGGCTACCTTGTCGCCAAGGCGCTGGTAGTGCCACCGAACATTTTCTCGCGAATGGCGTTGGCCCGAAGTTCCAATTCGGGTTTGTCTTCGTACTTGTTGTTCAGTTGCCGCGCCGCCGAATCGGGATGGATACCGTACACCCACTCGCTGTTGGCCAGCACGTCAATTTGCTCGGCATGGTTGTACTTTTGGTATTCGCAGGAGGTCAAAAACGCCATCCCGGCTATGAATGCGGCTATTTTCTTAAAGTTCATGGGAGTCAACAGTAAAGTATTCGACGCAAAAGTAAAGTTCGTTTGCCTAACCACCAAACAGACTTGCAATCATTTGGTGATTTCTATAAGGCATCTACCCCCAGATAACAGTATGCTTGCATACCATTGACAAAATTTATTACATTTGTAAAAACGCAAACCCTCAGGTGACACCAATCAAAAACGAATGCGCAAAGAAAAAACAGTCGATTTTCACATAAAATGGGCCTGGCACTCGATTTCGCGGATGTACAACACTTACGCCGCGCAATACGGCATGACAATGGCGGTAGGCTATGTGCTTCTGAACATCGACATCAAGAACGGCACCCCGGCCACCAAAATCGCCCCGCTGCTGGGTATGGAGCCGAGGAGCCTGGTCAGGATGCTGAAAAGTCTGGAAGAAAAAAGGCTGATCCGCCGCGAGGTAGACGGCACCGACAAGCGCTTCGTCCGCATCACGCTCACCGAAGAAGGAAAGGCCAAGCGCGAACAAGCCCGCGAGGGCGTCATCAAATTCAACGAAATCATCCGCGAAAAAATCGCCCCCGAAAAGCTGGCGGTTTTTATGGATGTAATAAAAGAAATCAATACGCTAGTGGATAATGAGAATCAACGAACGAAGGTTGTTTGAACGCTGTGTAATTGTTGAACTGTGTAGTCGTGTAATTGATGTTTTTTGTGGATTTGTGAATTTGTGAATGAGTATTTATTTTTAATTCATTGCTAATTAGAAACATATAACAATATGAAAAAATGAAGTTTCTTCTTCAAAAAACACTGGCGGTTATTTTCATAACCGCCTTTTTTAATTGCTTACAAGCACAAGGCCTAACGGGATTTGTTTATGATACATCAAATGTGCCAATTAATAAAGTCTGGGTTTTTGCAAATGGGGAAAGAATATCCGAAACAAATCCTGATGGATTTTTTATTATTTATGGAAACTATACATTGCCTCTCAAAATAAGTTTGGAACATCCAGAGTTCTTCATTGGCACCTTCGAGATTGTTGAAAACAATAAGGTATTTCAGCTTTCACCACTATCAAAGTCTGAAAATCTTGAAGAAGTGATTCTTTCTTCAACCTATCAAAAGGAAAGTAAAGTAATTATTCCCACAGAAAAAATA
>JBBSKK010000199.1:0-6268 GCA_038256395.1 Cytophagales bacterium
CTCATTCACTCATTCAAAATTGAATAACCCTAAAACCGGCGACGGCGGCATCATCCTCACCAGCGCCGAAGACCTCCTAAACTGGGCGCGGCTCTCGTCATTGTGGCCGATGGGCTTCGGACTGGCTTGCTGCGCCATTGAGATGATGGCAACCTATGCCTCGCACTACGATCTCGAACGCTTCGGTATTTTCCCCCGCCCCTCTCCCCGGCAATCCGACGTGATGATCGTGGCGGGTACCGTCACCTTCAAAATGGCCGACCGGGTGCGGCGGCTCTACGAGCAGATGCCCGAGCCGCGCTACGTGATTTCGATGGGAAGCTGCTCCAACTGCGGAGGCCCCTACTGGGAACACGGCTACCACGTGGTGAAGGGCGTGGATCGCATTATTCCGGTGGACGTGTACGTGCCGGGCTGTCCGCCGCGCCCTGAAGCCCTGATCGGCGGTTTTATGAAATTGCAGGAAAAAATTCGTGGCGAACATCCGTTGAGCCGGGAAAGGCCAGCCCCGACTTTGTTGTTGGAAATGGAAGCGGAGGAAGAAACAAACGTCTGATGTATGTCAGCTTAGGATCTGATTTTTATTATTTATTTAGAATAATTTAAAATAGACTTGACTGTTGAATGAAGAATAACTATTTTTGGGATCTTCATTCAGGAAAAATCAGAACCAAGTACCCTTAGTGCAGCAAACCAACGAATTATACCAAACGGCCAAAGGTACATCCTGGCAGTGCGACCTCACCAATCGCATTCACCTTAAATTTGGCGAAACGGAAGTTGCTTTCAAAATGCGGGATTTCTCCGCCTTTCAACGCAAAGTACAAGCAGTCGATATTCACGAACGCATTTACGACTTGTCCGACAATGGCGACTTCGAGCTAATCGAAGCTCCGAAGCATGGCCTTTCGCTACAACTCACCCTTTGCGATCTCATCCAACTCCGCGAACTGCTGGATGGTACAAAATTTGCCCTCAAACTCAACACCCTACTTCACGAGGCACTCGGTGAGGTAGTGCTGGTATAGTGCTTTCCTTTTTTAGACTAATTCTATATTCGTCTATTTGTGAAACAATTACGAACTATTTTCGATCCGTTCTCCTTGCTTTACCAAGAATTCATCAACCCAATTTTTGAACATGAAAGACTTAGTGAGACTACATACTTCCCTGACGGAAGACATAGAAATGGCGCTGAACGCGCAGTGCAAAATAGAATCCGAAGCTTCTTTGAAATACCTGGCGATGGCCGCCTGGCTCGACCGCAACGGCTACGACTACTCGGCGGGCTACCTCTATGGCCAAGCCGAGGAAGAGCGGGAGCATTTCCTGAAAATATTCAAGTACATCACCGAAGTGGGCGGCACGGCGGTAACGCCCATCATTAACGAAGTGCAGCAGGAGTACGCCTCCTTGCGCGACGTGTTCGAGACGGCCCTACAAGGTGAAATCGCGGTGACGCACTCCATTAACCGCATCGTGGCCAAGTGCCGCGAGTTGAACGACTACGCTACCGAGGAATTTATGATGTGGTACGTGAGGGAGCAGCGCGAAGAAGAGCGCAACGCCCGCCGCGTAATAGAACTGTTCGACCTCATCGACGCCGACAGCGCCACCGGCAAGTTCGACCTCGATAGGGAGATTGGGAACGTTGGAGGAAAGTTAGATTAATTGATAATTGATAGTTAGGCAATTATCCATTATCAACTATCAATTATCAATTAAAAAAAGGAGCCCTTTCGGCTCCTTTTTTACGTAGTGTGTTTTTTGAAAAGTTGCTGGATTTGCTTTTCTGTGACCTCGGTGTACCAGTCGTTGGCGGGTTGGAAGCAGACGACCGGGGCTTGCTTGCAGCGGTCGGTGCAGCCCATTTTGACGAGTTCAACCTCGTTTTTTAGGCCATTTTCCTTGATGGCGTCTTTGCAATACTTCCTGATTTCGGAATATTTCCCGCACTTTTTTCCCTCACAAATAAAGATTGTCTTCTCCGGGAAGCCCGATTTGCCCATGCTGTGCTTTTTTTGATTGAAATTTTTAGAAAAACAAACACACTTCCGTTAAGTTCGGCTTTCGCTATCTTTGTTCCATGAATTTTACCGATATTCACCTGCTGTTGACCGAACGCCTGGGCGAGGAAGTAATCACCGAAGCCGTGGCGGACGTGCCGCAGCCTTTTCTGCTGGTGCCGTCGGAGCGACTGGCTGAGGTAGCCGAAGTACTTTTTCGCGACGAGCGGCTTTTTTTCGACCAGTTGAGCTGCCTGACCGCTTTGGACAACGGTTTCGTAGCCGGGACGCCGGCCGCCGGGACGATGGAGGTGATTTATCATTTCAATTCCATTCCCTACAACCACTCGTTGGTGTTAAAGGTAGTTTTGGCAAGAAACCAGGAAGGCGAGCCGCTGCCCGAAGTCCCGACATTGAGTCACCTCTGGCGTACCGCCGACTGGCACGAGCGCGAAGCCTACGACCTGCTGGGCATCCGCTTTGCGGGCCATCCCGACTTGCGACGTATTCTGTTGCCGACCGACTGGGAGGGCCACCCACTACGTAAAGACTACGTGGAACAGAAATTGTATCATGGAATACGAGTAAATTATGAATGATGAATTATGAATTATGAGATGCGTTTGCCTTACAGAGGCATTGGAGTAGCCCTTCTGTCATTGTGTTTGTTCTTTTCTGCTAATGTCCTTCTTGCGCAGCCGGATTCGGTGGTGATTAGCGGGCGGGTGCTGAATTTGACGGCGCGGCTGTACCGGGAGGCCCCGGCAATTACTTTTACGCGCAACAATATTCTGCAACCCCAGAGCGAGTTGACGCGGCAGGCCCCTTTGCAGGCCGATGGTAGTTTCAGCGTCACGATGCCGCTGATTTATCCGCAGGAGGAAGTGTATCTGGACTATGGTGGCAAGGTTTATACGACTTTTCTGGCCGCGCCGGGGAAGTTGCAGCTAACCTTCGACGCCGACTCCATGTACAAAGTCAAACGGCTTTTCTACTTCGCGGGCGTCAACGCCGAGGCGAATAATCAGTACATCCAGTATATGACGGAAGAGGGGCGGCTGATGAAGGAAAATAAGCGCTACGGCGAAGCCTTTTTTGACACTTTCTGGGATTTGGATGCCGACGACGCCCGACGCGCGCTGCAACGTCGCGCCGACCTGCGGATGTCAGCCCTGCTGCCGCTCTCGCAGAATGGCGGCGTACCGTCCGCGCTGCGGAAGTGGGTGGAGGCTATTGTGAGCGAGGAGCAACTTTCGGCTCTCTACGAACATGCCCTGGTGACCAACACGGAGGTAAACAAGGCCACCGAAGACAGTCTGCGCCGCCTGGCCTCAGGCGTGATGACCTTCCAGCGGGTGCAATGGGTGGTGCGCTTCGGCGACTACGCCGACCGTTTGCTCGACAAGCGGGCCTACCAGAATCCGACCCGCTCGAAGTCGCTGCGGGTGGAGGCGATGGCCGAACTCATCAAGCGCTACGTCAAGCCGCTGTCGGCGGAGGAAACCGCCCGGCTCGACGACATGATTCAGCAGGGTAGTGCCACCTCGGGCGGGCTGGACTTTCTTAATACCCTCTACGCCCGCAACCGCCGCACGATGGATTTGGTGACGATGATCGAAAAAAAGAACCGAGCTTACGCCGATGAATTCGGCCAAACCGCCACCGACCTGCTCAACGCCCGGCTGCTGGTGCAGCGATTTTACCAATTGTCGCTGTCGGAACAGGGACTGCTTTACGATTATATAAAGACCAAAATCGAAGTACCTACTATTGCGCAGTCGCTCAATGAACTGTACCGGCTAGAAGTCAAGGACAGCCTGTACATAAAGCTGATCGAAAAGCGCACCGACCTAACCGAAACACCCACCGAAGTGCTGAGTGGTATCTGGCTATCCCAGACGCGTGGTAATGGAAAAGACTGGCTGAAAAAAATTCAGAAAAGCTATGAAGGCAAAACTCTTTATGTCCTGAAATGGAACCTCTTCGATGACCAAAGCCGCAACGAAGTCCTCTACGCCCCGGCCCTCCGCGCCCAGCTACCTGCTGATGTGGAGTTTCTGTACATTCACCTGCCGGATACCGAAATGGTCAACAGCCCGGAACTCTGGAAAAAGTTCATCGTCCGTCACAAGCTGAAAGGCGTCCACATGTTCGTCGATGACAGCCAGGCCGTGCAGATGATGTTTAAGCTCAATCCGCTGGCTTATTCTACCTTCGGCATCATCGCGCCCAACGGCAAGTACTACTCCCGTAACGCGCCTGGACCCAGCAATGGCCAAAAGGTCGCGCAAGCGATTCTCGACGCGCGAGGCGGACGCTAAACTCCCAACTCGGTATTATTTTCAGGTTATCTTGACCATAAGCCCTTTTTATAGTCAAAAAGCGGTGTGTTTGGCTCCCGCACCTTAACTTTGTGGAATTTTTGGGCCTACGTCTCTACGTCATCTCATAATTCATCACTCATAATTCATCACTAAAAAAGTGCCGAAAAACCCCAACATCAAGTCCATCCTCATTATTGGTTCCGGTCCCATCGTCATTGGTCAAGCCTGTGAATTCGATTACGCTGGCTCGCAAGCCGCCCGCTCGCTGCGCGAAGAGGGCATCAAAGTCAGCCTGATCAACTCCAACCCGGCCACGATCATGACCGACCCGATCAACGCGGATCACGTCTATCTGCTGCCGTTGGAGAAAAAGTACATTGCGCAGATTTTGAAAGAACATCAGGACGCGGGTACGCCCATCGACGCGGTGCTGCCCACCATGGGCGGACAAACGGCCCTGAACCTGGCAATCGACTGCGAGAAGGCGGGGATTTGGAAAAAATACGGGGTCAAACTCATCGGCGTGGACATCCAGGCCATCGAGACCACCGAAGACCGCGAGGCGTTCCGGCTGAAAATGTTGGAACTCGGCGCGGGGGTTTGCCGGGGACGCGTTGCCCGCTCCTTTCTGGAAGGCAAGGAAATCGCGCAGGAAATCGGCTTTCCGCTGGTGATTCGCCCCTCCTACACGCTGGGCGGCACGGGCGGCGGCTTCGTGGATAAGCCCGAGGACTTCGACCGCGCCCTCACTTACGGATTGCACGCTTCGCCGACCCACGAAGTGCTGGTGGAGCAGAGCGTGATGGGCTGGAAAGAATACGAGCTGGAACTGCTGCGCGATGGTGCCGGCAACTTCATCATCATTTGCTCCATCGAGAACTTCGATCCAATGGGCGTCCACACGGGTGACAGCATCACGGTGGCCCCAGCCATGACCCTGCCCGATACTACCTATCAAAAGATGCGCGATCTGGCCATTCGTTGCATGGCGGGCATTGGCTCCTTCGCGGGCGGTTGCAATATTCAGTTTTCGGTCAATCCCGAAACCGACGACATCATCGTCATCGAAATCAACCCGCGCGTGTCGCGTTCGTCGGCGTTGGCGTCCAAGGCAACGGGCTATCCCATCGCTAAGATTGCCGCCAAGATGGCGATTGGCTACAATCTCGACGAACTCATCAACCCGATCACGGGTACCACCTCGGCCTTCTTCGAGCCAAGTATCGACTATGTCATTGTGAAAGTACCGCGCTGGAACTTCGACAAATTCCAGGGAGCCGACCGCTCGTTGGGCTTGCAGATGAAGTCGGTGGGCGAGGCGATGGGCATTGGTCGCAATTTCCAGGAAGCGTTGCAAAAAGCCTGTCAGTCGCTTGAAATACGGCGTAACGGCCTGGGGGCCGATGGCCGCGAACTCCGGGATCAGGAAAAAATCAAGTACAGCCTGGCGCACCCGAGTTGGGATCGGCTTTTCCACATTTACGATGCCTTCAAGATTGGCCTTTCCTTCAAATCCATCCAGAACTTGACCAAAATCGATCCCTGGTTTCTGCGGCAGATCGAGGAATTGGTCGAGACCGAACACGAAATCGAGAAGTATGATTTGGACGATATCCCCAAAGCTCTTTTGCTCAAAGCCAAGCAAAAAGGCTACGCCGACCGCCAAATCGCGCACCTGCTGGGCGTGAAGGAGAGCAAAGTTTATGCAAAACGCAAAGAAATGGGCATCAAGCGGGTGTACAAGTGCGTGGATACCTGCGCCGCCGAATACGCTGCCGCCACGCCTTACTACTACTCGACTTTCAACACCTCGCAGGACAATCCCGACAACGAATCCATCGTCAGCGATAAGAAAAAGGTGGTCGTGCTGGGTTCCGGCCCCAACCGCATCGGACAAGGCATCGAGTTCGACTACTCCTGCGTTCACGGCGTACTGGC
>JBBSKK010000200.1:0-6245 GCA_038256395.1 Cytophagales bacterium
CCTGCAGTCCTCTGACGCTTCGGCAACCTTGATTTTCACGCCGTACCACTTTTCCAGTTCAGCGGCGATGACCCCGACGGGTTCATCCTCAAACACCAAATGTCCCTTGGTCCAGTAGGCGCTGCGGTCTGTCACCGCCCCGGCAGGCTGAACGGCGACGGCTATCGACTTTTGACCAAAGACAGCCTTCTCGTCGGGTTTCAGAACCGTTTCCAGCCGTTCGGGCGCGTCCAGATCGCGCACGGTCACCTTTCCCCGGATGAGAGTCGTTTCAAATATAATTTGAAACAGATCGGATTTGAAGTTGAAGGCGGTACCCAGCACCTTCACTTCCATTCGGGAGGTTTTTACGTAAAAGGGGTGGGCCGGGTCGTGGGTAATGTCGAAAAATGCCTCCCCTTCAAGTTCCACGCGGCGGGCGGTTTCGCCCGACCACGCGGCATCATATACCAGCGTGGAATTGGCATTCAAAATCGCGCGGCTCCCGTCGGGTAGGATTACCGTTCGCTTTTGTCCGGTCTCGGTAGCAATGGTGCGTGTGGTGCCTTGATCAAAACCGTAGTAAGCGATTCCTGCCAGCATCAGGATTCCGAGGAAACAAGCGGCCAATTGTCCCATCCATCTCCGGGAGAGAAGGGGCAATATACGGGGAGGCTGATCCTGCTCGATACGTTCCGAAAGCCGCTCAAACACTCTGTGGGAAGCAGCGGGGTCCATCGGACTTGTATTTTTCTCAGCCTCCTTCGCTTCCAGGTCCAGAAATTCTTTTAAAACAGCCTTTCCCTCTGGAGTAGCCAGAGACCCGAAAAGTTTTCCCAGTTCCGCCTCCGAACACCGATTGGCCAGATAGCGGGACAATAGTAATCTTATCTGTTGTTCGTCCTTCATTCTTCACGGGTGGTTTGCTATCTATACAACCCAAACCCGGAAGAGGTATGCTCTACGAACGAGAAATTTTAAAAATAAAAGAAAGAATGAAAGGAAAAGAAGAATTTAGCGCAGGAAAAAGAGTGCTAATATCGAAAGGCCAAATAAAATCCCCGTCTGAAGTTTCAGGTTTCGGCGCACAAAGCGATTGGCTTTGGCCATGTGATCCTTCACGGTGCCTTTGGAAATCTGGAGTTCCCGGGCGATCGCGTCCAAATCCAGTTCTTCAAAGCGGTACATCCGAAACACCCGCTGGCGCTGCGCCGGGAGCTGACCGATAATCTGATCGACGATTTGTTCTAACTCAGTGCCAAACAACGCTTCCTCAGTCGGGTTGTATACCTCAGCCAGCGAACGCCGGATTTCGTCCATGACGGCCTCCTCCCGATTTGCCCTTTTGAGCAGATTGAAAATGTGATTTTTGCAAATGGTGGAAAGGTAGGGTTTCAATGAGCGCTCGGGGTCAAGCTTCGTTCTGGTTTCCCACAGTTTGAGAAAAACATCGTGGACTACCTCCTCGGCGAGGCCGGAGGATTTCAGGAACTTCAGGGAGAAGTGATAAAGATAGCCGTGATAGGCGTCGTAGAGACGCGTGAATGCTCCAAGGCTCCCCGCTTTGACGGCCTCGACCAGTTGTTTTTCATCAAGAATAGGTAAATCCATGATCCAAAGCTTTTTACTCCCTACCTCTAAAAACATAAAAATACCGAAATCTAATGAGTCGGTCTTGCCAGATTTCCATTGCTTTTGTCAGTTTCTTCCAGTAGGCATTGCCTTTTGTTAGCTTAAAAACGAAGTGGTACTTTTAATTGCACGAATACAGCCCTACCGATGAAATACCTTCTGCTGACCTTTTCCCTGCTCCTCACCCACTTGCTCGCTGGCCCCGGCGACAAGCCCGACGATAACCGCTTCACCAAAATCACCCTCGACGACGACCTGAACGAACCCATGGAACTGGCCATCGCAGATGATGGCATGGTCTATTACATCGAGCGAGTAGGCTATGTCAATAGCTTCGACCCCAAGACAAATACCAAAAGACGAATCACCAAACTCGATGTTCGCGCTACGGGCGAGGACGGGCTGCTGGGCCTGGCCCTCGACCCCGATTTCCTGCAAAACCACTGGCTCTACCTTTACTATGGAGACAAGGTCATGCAGGGCGACAGCTACACCAACGTCCTGAGTCGCTTTGAACTCACAGAGACCGGACTGACCAACCGCGTGGATATGCTGCACGTGCCGTTGCTGCATGAGGGAGTCAGCCACTCGGGCGGTTCGCTGGCCTTCGACGCCCAGGGGAATTTATTCCTTTCCACGGGCGACAACACCAACCCCTTCGAGTCCGATGGCTACTCGCCCAGCGACGACCGACCGGGCCGAATCCGCTTCGACGCCCTCAAATCGGCGGGCAACACCAACGACCTGCGCGGCAAAATCCTGCGCATTCATCCCGAGGGCGATGGTTCCTACACGATTCCCGATGGCAATCTCTTTAAGCCGGGCCAGGAGAAGACGCGGCCCGAAATCTACGTCATGGGCAACCGCAATCCCTTCCAAATCGCGGTCGATCAGCGCAGCGGCTTTCTGTACTGGGGCGAGGTTGGGCCGGATGCCGGGGAAGACGGGCCGACGCGCGGCCCGCGTGGACACGACGAGATCAACCAGGCACGGCAAGCTGGGTACTACGGCTGGCCACTGTTCGTGGGCGACAATAAGCCCTATTACAAGTATGACTTTGAAGCCAAAAAGTCGGGAGAGCTGTTCGACCCGCAGCATCCCGTCAACTTTTCGCGCAATAACACGGGCCTGGAAAGTCTCCCGCCCGCGCAGAAAGCCTTCATCTGGTACCCTTACGCCGAGTCGCCGGAATTTCCCGAACTCGGCAAAGGCGGGCGCAACGCAATGGCGGGTCCGGTCTATTACTTCGACGATTACCAGGCATCGCCGGGGAAGTTTCCGAAATATTTCGATGAAAAACTCTTCATCTACGACTGGATGCGGGGCGTCGTCTTCACCGTCACGATGGACAAAAACCACAACTACCAAAGCATGGAGCGCTTCCTGCCCGATCAGGAGTTCAACCACCCGGTGGACATGGCTTTTGACCGCCAGGGCGAACTCTACGTACTCGAATACGGCACCTACTGGCGGGCCAAGAACACCGATGCCAAGCTGGTACGCATCGAATACAACGAAGGCAACCGCGCTCCCGTCGCCAAAATCTCGGCGGACAAAGCCGTCGGGGCCGCGCCGCTGAAAGTGAGGTTTTCGGCCCAGGGGTCGTTCGACTACGACAAAGCCGACTCGTTGCGCTACGAGTGGTCGTTCACTGCCAACGGTATTCAGGCCAAAGGAATTTCGCCCGCCTTTACTTTTACCAAACCCGGTCACTACAAAGCCCGCGTTCGGGTGACCGACTCGAACGGAAAATCGGCCGAAAATACCCTGACCATCCGCGTGGGCAACGAGCCGCCCGTCGTGACGGTGGACTGGGGCGGTAATCGATCCTTTTATTTTGGTAATAATCCAGTAGATTATAAGGTAAAAGTGGCCGACCGTGAGGACAAAGTCATCCCGCCTGAACGCATCAAGACTTGGTTTCACTACCTGCCCGAAGGCGAAGACATAGCGGGCCTGATGGCGACGGGCGAAATTACTTTCAAGGGCAAAACCCTCATGGAGCAAAGCGACTGCCGGGCCTGCCACGGCCTGGACGCCGCATCCGTCGGCCCGAGCTACCGGGCCATCGCCCAGCGTTACGACGATGACGCAGTGGACAAGTTGGCCACCAAAATCATCCAGGGTGGCGCGGGTGTCTGGACGCAGGAACACGCCATGTCGGCGCACCCGCAGCTCATCAGGGAAGATGCCGCCGAGATGGTGCGCTACATTCTCTCGCTCGATAAGCCCAGTCCGCAAATGCCGCCGCAGGGCAGGGTCACGACCGACCAGGCGCCGGGCAACTACGTGCTGATGGCCCGCTACACCGACAGTGGCGGACTGCTGGGCCAGGAACTGCTGAGGCTGCGCCCGGCCAAATTTCCGGCTTCGGAGGCCGATAGCTTCCACCAGGGCATTTCCAAGCGCAGCAACAGCGGCGGTGGCTTCACGATGTGCTACAATGAGGACAAAGCCTGGATCAAGTTCAATCAAGTGGATCTGACGGGTTTGAAAAAAGTAACGACCGACGTATTCACCCCCAAACTGGTGGGAACTCTCGAATTTCGTCTCGACAGCCCCACGGGCCAAGTCGTCGCGCAGGTACCCGTCAAGGGCGAAGGCGTGGAGGTGACCTCCGCGCCGCTGCAAGCGCAGTCCGGCATCCACGATGTGTACGTGGTTTTCGACGAAACGTCGGGCGGCATCAATATCTGGAAAAGGCTGGATTTGCGGACGCTTGAATTTACGCGATAACAAGTCTCTCCCCCGCCCGCCGAAAGCCCGTTTCACCACTATTTAGTACCGGAACACCGAAGGCGGCTACCGGGTCGGGGTAAGAAAAGGTGAACACGCTCATAGACAACTGCGCCAGCACTATTACGTCCACCGAATCTTTTTGCAATGCCTGACGGATGGCACGTGCGATGACTTCATTATGCTCGGCGATGCGGCCTTCGCCCAATAGTTCAAATGCTTCCTCCACCGTGGCCCCGGTGAATTCGATGGATTTTCCGAGCCTTTCGGCGGTTTCGCGCAGCAGGCTCTGGGTGCTGGTGACGGTGGGGCCGTGGGTGGCAATTACGAGAATCTTGCCGTTGTTCGCCGTTTGCACGGCCTCCTCCATCATCGCCTCGTCGATCTGCACGACGGGGACGTTTACTGCCCGCATGGCTTCGCTCACCTGCCGGAAGGCCCGGTTCATGGTCGAGCAGGTAAGCAGCACGGCGTCCACGGCGTAGAGGTCATATAGGTCGCGGGCGTAGCGCTCGGTGGCGTCGATGTTGACTTTCGGCGGGCAGGGCTGCCCCTTGTGGTGGGCGGTCATGAAGTTGAGTTGAACGGCCTCGTTACCAACATTGATGACCTTGACGCCCGGCAGCATTTTCTGTCCAAAGTAGGTGGACCACAAACTCGTCCAGGACGAGCCATTGACCACGCCAAGCCGCTTGCCCGACAGGGCCGGGTCGGGTCCCACAGCGGAGGTGAGCGTCGGAACGCCCGTAAGCTTCATGTAGTCGCCAAAAAGACGGATGGGATCGAGGTCGGTCGGGCTTTGGGTCATGTTACTGAATTTTGGCTAGGCAAACAGGTGGCTGGAACGCATCTTTTCCTTTTGAGCGATGACCGCGCGGGCAGCGGCGGCGATGTCTTCGGGCTGCATTTTGTAATGGATGAAGAGTTCTTCGATACCACCGCTCTCGACAAAGGCATCGCGGACGCCGATCTTGCGGGCGGGTGCCGGGCATTCTTCGGCCAACACTTCCAGCACCGCATCGCCGAAGCCGCCCAGGATGCTGGCGTTTTCGGCGGTCACGGCGCAGCCCGTCTTGCGGTACGAGCGGGCGATGAGGTCGCGGTCGATGGGCTTGATAGAGGCCAGATGCACCACCTCGGCCATGATGCCGTCCTTTGCCAGCAGGTCGGCGGCCTCCACGCAGCGGGCGGTCATCACGCCCGTACCGAAGAGTGTCACGTCGCCGCCTTCCCGCAGGGTTTCCCCCTTGCCCCATTCGAAACGATGGTTTTCGCCAAAGAATTCGGGGACGGTGTAGCGCGTAATGCGGAAATAAACCGGACCCGGCGTGGCAATGGCCGTTTTCATGATTTGCCGCAAATCTTCATTGCTGCCCGCATCGGCCACTTTCAGGTTGGGCATGGCCCGCATGATGGCGATGTCCTCGATGCAGTTGTGCGAGCCGCCCGCCCGGCTGGTTGGGATGCCCACGTAGGAGCCGGGGATTTTCACGTTCAGCTTCGGGAAGCAGATGGAAATGGCAATCTGATCCAATGCCCGCCGTGAGGCGAACACGGCGAAGGTAGAGGGAAAAGGAATGAAGCCCTCCGAAGCCAGTCCCGCCGCAATGCCGAACAAATTCTGCTCGGCAATGCCGACCTGGATAAAGCGGTCAGGGTATTTTTTCTTGAACCAGGAGGCCTTCGTCGAGGTGTGCAGGTCGGCGTCCAGATAAATCATCTGCTCGTATTCCGCACCCAGTTCCAGCAATGCCTTGCCGTAGGCGTCGCGCATTTCCAGGCCGTCGTCTTCTTTATTCTCCGCCATAAAACGTTTCTTTATTGGTTTCAAGATCATATTTACTGTACCCGGTTTCGGGCCGTCCGTAGTGGCGGGCCACCTCGCGCAGCATGGCGTC
>JBBSKK010000201.1:0-6244 GCA_038256395.1 Cytophagales bacterium
AAGCCCTTGGCCTTTTGACCGGTTAACCTTTGACCTTTCCCGGATTTAACATCAACTTCACCATTCCCCAAGCTACAAAAATCATAAGGATCAAAGCCGGAAAGCCGCCCAGATTCGAGAGGATTTTCACGCCTTCCAGCCCCTTGTCTTTGCCCTCGCCCGCGAACGAAACCATAATCCAGGCGATCAGGCCGATCAGACTACCCCAGGCAATTTTGACGTAGAGCGGTGGTTCGTCTTTCGTGGGGTCATCATGTTCGGCGGCGTCGTGTCCCACGCTGATGCCACTCATGGCGGTGGTGTTGGAGTCGGCGGCGGTGACGTAGGAGAGGAAGGCCGTGACGAAGAAAACGACGCTGGTGATGCTGGCAAAAGGAAGTTTTTCCAAAATAGAAAAAATAACCCGGCTTGCCCCACCTTCCCGGTTTAGTACGGCGTAAAGCGGCGAGCCGGGCAACTGGAAATCGTAATGAATGGCGCTGACGCTGAATATCATAATCCAGACGCAGGCAAACAGCGCGGGCAGGAAAAGATTGAAGACAATGAACTGCCGCACCGTGTAGCCGATAGAGATTTTACCCCAGAACAGAGCCGTAATCGGCGCCCAAGCCAGCCAATTGGTCCAGTTGAAAATGGTCCAGCTTTTGGCCCAGTCAATGTCGGGCGTAATGGTACCGATCAGACTTCTTGTAAAGAAATGCGTGACGTATTCGCCAAATGCTTCCAGCCCGAACGAGAGCAAAAATAGCGTCGGTCCGGCCAGAAACATAAACACCCCCAGCGCAATGAAAATGCTGACGTTGATTTCGGACAAAATGCGGATGCCGCGCAGCAAGCCGCTGGCCGCCGAAGCTACGAACGACAGCACAATCGCCAACGCCACCACGCCCATGACGAACACGCTGGCCGGAATGCCCGCCATGTGTTCCAAACCTCCCGAAATGATAAGAATGCCCGCGCCCAGCGAAGCCGCCATGCCCGCCACCAAACAAAATAGGCAAAGCGCGTCGATCCAGGTACCCAGCGACCGATGCACGCGGTTGCCCAGAATCGGGTAGAGCATCGACCCCAGACTAAACGGCTGATTGAGATTATAGTAACAAAGTGCGAACATCAGCCCGCCCAGCGTGTAGATGCCGTAGGGAATCAGCGACCAGTGCATATACATGGTAGAAACGGCAAAAGTGGCCGCCTCACGACTATTGGGCGTCAGGCCCAGACTTGGCGGCGGCGCGTGGAGGTGAAAGAGTGGCTCGGCGGTTCCCCAGAATAAGATACCCGTAGCGATGGTGGTGCAAAGCGTAATCGAAAACCACCGCCAGCGGTTCAGCAGCGGTAGGGCAAGCGGCCCGCCAATCCTGATTTTGCCCAAAGGCGAAACATACACGACCAGGCAGAGCAGAAAAAAGACCAGCGCCCCCACCGAAAACAGCCAGCCCAGCGACCCCATCATGCCGGAGTTGAGCGCGGCGATGATCGCAATCATCGCCTCCGGGTCGATCAGGCTGAAAACACAGACGCCGATGAGGACAAGAAAGGGTGGCCAAAAGACGAATGGGCGAAGTTGCTTCATCCGGCGAAGGTAGTTACTTTACCTCCACGCCCTTCCAGAAGGCCACGTAGCCCTCGATGTTTTTGGCGGCGTCTTTGGGGTTGGGGTAGTACCAGGCGGCGTCTTTGTTAGTCTTTCCGTCCACGTTCAGGCTGTAATAGGAGGCCGTCCCCTTCCACGGACAGGCGGAATGCGTGTCGGATTCCTGCAAGTACTCACTCTTCACCGACTCGATGGGGAAATAATGGTTGTTCTCGACGACGATGGTGTCGTTGCTCTCGGCGATAGTTTGGTTGTTCCAGGTAGCAGTCATAAAAAATGTTGAATCGTGTAATCGTGTAATTGCTGTTTATCTGTTTACTGTTTATTTGAGGAACGGGAACGCCCGCCCGGCTTATTTGAAATGAGTCGCTTGCCTTTGCCCCTACTCATTCCTCCTCCTGCAAAGCTTGCCCACCGTGTAGGTATAACATCATTTCGGCGGAACGGTTGGCGTTGAAGAGTTTTTTCTTGCCCTGTTTTTTTTGCTGTTCGTAAAAACCCTCGATTTCCGGCAGGAAACTGGCGGCGTTGGGCTGGTACATAATCTGCTGGATGGCCAAGTTGCTCAGGTCGTCATCGTTGGACTGGATGCCGTTCACCAGAACCTTGCGGGGTACCGGGCCGTCCGAAAGTTCCGCAACCAGCGAAGCTCCGATGATACGATTGGGAGCGTAAGCGTCATTGAGGATCTCGGTCAGCGCAAATTTTTCCAGGTCAGTGATGGCTTTGACATTACTTTTCAAACCGAGCAAAGCCCAATATCTGACAAACTTATCGTCGTCTTTTAGACCCTTGATTTGGATTTTTCTGGACTTTTCTGTCCTGAAACCCGACCATTTAGCCATGTTGTAAATCGGCTTTAAGTCCAGCTTGTCGCGGTACTGGTAGGGCGTGGTGGTTTTGGAAATTTGGGCAATCTCGTATTCCGGCAGGAACAGGATATCTTTCTTTTTTAAAATTTCTTTCGCCTGAATCTTACGGAATCGCCGGATCATTTTCGCGTAGGCCGGGTCTTCGGCCAGATTATTGATCTCCCACGGATCTTTTTCCATATCGTACAAGTACTCCGCCGGGCGTGGTTCGAGCATCTGCCGCTCGGTGGCCGAAAGATTGCCCGCTTTGTAGTCGTTACGAATCTGCTCGGTAATCTCGCCCATATCCATGTACAGCAGGTAGCGCAACTCCTGAATATAGGGTACAAAGGCACGGGAATAAGTGTATTTTCCCTGAATCACGGTGCGCGTCAAATCGTAACTCTCGTCGGAGCGGTCGGAGGACAGAAAGAGGTACTTCGGTTCGGGCTTCCGTAATGGCCCGGCCAGTACGCGGCCTTTCATGTAGTCGGGAATGGTGATGCCGGCCATAGCCAGCACTGTAGGCGGTAGGTCGGTGAAGTCGATCATTTCGTCGGTCACGGCACCAGCTTTGCCCCAGGGCGAGAGGTGGCGGTACTTCTCGGGAAACCAGATGACGAAGGGGACGCGGTGGCCCAGCCCAATGCCGTTGGTTTTGGAACGCGGCATCCCCTCGCCGTGATCGGCAAAGAGAAAAATGATCGTGTTCTGCCGCAAGCCTTCCCGTTCCAGGCGCTCGAGCAATTCCTTGAATTCCAGATCGGTTTTGCTGATCGAGTTATTGACGCGGGCCATTTGCTTCCGCATTTCGGGGCTTTTGCGGTAATAGGGGGGCATGAATACTTCCGCGTCGGCGTGCTTCATGGAGTCCGGCAGTTGGTCGAGAATCTCCTTTTGGTACTGCGCGTAGGGCCAGGTCATCGTCCGCGACTGGTGGCTGGAATTGCTGTTGAAAACTGCAAAAAACGGCTGCCCTTCGCGGCGATTCCACCAGCCCGCTTGGCCCGAGCTCTCATCCCAGCTTTCTTTAATAATCCGCTGGGCGTTGGAGGTATTGTAGTCAGTCTTGGCGTTATTGGTCGTGTAGTAGCCCGCGTCTTTGAGGTATCTCGGAAAGCCGTGAATAAAGTCGGGAATCGGGTAGGCGCTGCGATGATTTCCTGTGCCTAATTCGTAGGTTTTCACGCCCGTAATGAGAGCCGAGCGACTGGGCGAACACACACTGCCCGTCGAGAAGGCGTAGTTAAAGCGCACTCCCTCTCGCGCCAACTGATCCATCGTCGGCGTTTTGGCGGTGAGGTTGCCGTAGATGCCGATGAACTCGGGCGAGGTATCCTCAAAGGTGAGCCAGAGGATGTTGGGCGGGGCCAACCGTTGGAGGGAAGATTCCTGACTACGGGCGGTGAAACCAGTCATAGCCAAAAAAGCTATAAGTACGGTTCGCAGTTTTTTTCGGATGCGGAGTTGCATAGAATTTATCAGAGTTTTTTATTCGCCTAAACATAAAGAAGCTGACAGCACAAATTTAATGCTGTCAGCTTCAAGTTCCGAATTCTCTACCGATACCCATTATTCGTCGGATCACTTTCCAACAGATTGGGATTCAGAACGATTTCCTGCTGCGGGATGGGCAGCTTCACCATGTGGGGCTGGATGTTTTTGCTGCCCTTGTGGATGCCGAAGTCCGTGTTCTTGATCGTCTCGACCAGAATGCCCCAGCGAATCAAGTCGTAGCGGCGTTCGCCTTCCCCGGCCAGTTCCCACTTGTACTCGTCTTGGATGGCCTTGCGCAGGGCAGCCTGCGTTAGGCCGGACAGAGGCTTGGCGGGCTTGTAGGCCCGCTCGCGGATGCGGTTGATGTATTGGTAGGCATCGGCGGAATTGCCCAGTTCGTTGGCGGCTTCGGCAGCCATGAGATAAACCTGCGCCAGCCGCATGGTGATCCACCATTCGCCGTGCTGGCCGCGCGGCGACTGCACGAAATCGAAGTTGGTTCTTTTCTTGAAATAGCTAAACGCCAGATCATAACCCAGGTAGGTATTCATAATATTCAGCGGCCTTCTGAGGTCGTCTTTGGGAAAGTTCTTGATCAGGTCATTGATCGGCACCGCCAGCCCGAAGCCGTTGAACTCCTCGCCTCGGGCGGTAAGCGCGTTGGCAAAAGCACCGCGTTGGGCGGAGTTCTTGGGTTCGTCGCGCAGGCGGGGGTTGAACGAGTCGGTGATGGATTGCGGATTGACCCCTTTGAGAAAGTCAATGCCGAAGATTGCTTCATCGTTAAACTGGTTGTTTACGTCGAACACCGCTTCGTAAGTGGGCATCAGCTTGTGGTGCGAGTTGTCGATGATGTCCTTGCTGGCGGCCAGCGCTCCGGGCCAGTCTTTCTGCCAGAAGTGGTAGCGCGCCCGCAAGAACTTGGCGGCCCATTTGGTAGCGTGGCCCGTCTCGGCTTCGTTATACTTGGCGGGCAGGATGCCCTCGGCGGTTTTCAGGTCGGCCACCATTTGGGTGCGAATTTCGGCTACGTTACTTCGGCCCAAATTCCCTACCTCGGCCAGCGATAACTCGTCGAGGTAAAAAGGCACGTCACCCCAGAGTGAAGTCAGGTGATAATACGCCAAAGCCCGCAGAAAATATGCTTCGCCCAGCACCCGATCTTTGGTCGTCTTGGTGATTTTGGGATTGTCGCGCACATTGGCCAGCACCGAGTTGGCGTCGCCAATCACACTGTACAAATCCTGCCAGATGCCATAGGCGTTGCCGTAGTTGGTTTCCGTCATGTCGTAATTCATGATTTGGGAAAGCCCGCCGAACAGGCGGTTGGGCATCACCTCGTCTGTGCCGAAATACGTGTAGGCGCTGATCCCCTGCCAGTTGTCGTAAAGATTTGATGAATTGAAATCCAGATAAAGTCCATTGGCCGCCTGAATGGCTTCCTGGTCGGAGTTGTAAAAATTGTTGGGCGAAATCACGCCCCGCACGTTTTCGGAAAGAAAGTCCTCGCAGCTTGTGAAGGTCAGGGCGAGGAGGACGAGAAATATACGTTTCATAATTTTGAATGATTGGAGGCACATAGGTCCAAAGGGACAAAGTGTTTCTATATAAAGGATAATTAGAAGCCGAAAGCCGACTGCCCTACTAAAAATTAGCTTTCACCCCAAACGTCACCGACCGGGCGTTGGGGTACTCGATGCGGACGATGCCGCGCACCGTCGAGTTGGTGCCAAAGCGGGTGGACTCGGGGTCGTAGCCACGGAACTTGGAGGCCAGCCAGAGGTTGCTGCCGACCATATAGACCGACAGATTCTTGACCGCCTTGCTCTTGAAGGGAAAGTCGTAGGCCAGCCGCAGGGTTTTGAGCCGCAGGTGCGAGCCGTCTTCCAGCAAAGCGGAATTTGACCGGATGTCGGCGATAGCGATGGTGCTACCCGCTCGCGGGATGTCTGACGTGGGGTTCTGCGGCGTCCAGCGGTTCACCAACTCTTTATACAAATTGTCAGTGCTGCGGCCAAAGAAAGCACGGGAGACGTATTCGTTATAAATGTCGTTGCCGTAGGTACCTTGCAAGAATATGTCCAGCGTGAAGTTGCGGTAGCTGACCGAGTTGTTCAGGCCGCCGAAGAAAAGCGGCTCGGGATTGCCCATCACCACGTGGTCGTCGTTGTTGATCTTTCCATCGCCGTTCTCGTCCTTGAAGCGACCGCCGCCGATCACCTGCCGGATGCCGAACTTGCCGTCGGCGTCAATTTCTTCCTGCGATTTGTAGGTACCCAGATACTGCACCCCCGTGAATACG